>CBINGT010000054.1:0-12204 GCA_966250245.1 uncultured Anaerolineae bacterium | reverse complement strand
GGGAGTCACGCGCGCAGCAGTACAAACCATTCACGCGTGGCGGGGCGTATAAGCAGGTAATGCGGTGCGAAGGTGCGCTACCAGTTTGGAGTGCAAAGCATGACGAAAACGATGCGACTGTGGGCGGCGCTGGGGATGGCGCTGCTTATGGCGGGGCTGATCGCCGGATGCGGCGCGGCGGTGGGGGCGGAATCGCTCGCCCTGCCGACCCTGGCGCCGACGATGACCGCGCTGCCGCCGGTTACGCCGACCGACTACCCCGCTGGTGAGTCGTTCGCGCTGCCCGAGGTCGATTGGGACGATGTGGCGAAGTTTGAGGCGGCCATGCGCCCTGCCTTCGCGCAGGATGTCTACGCCTTTGCCGACCGCAACCGCTACTACATCGAGGCGTCGCTCCGTTTCGAAGACGACGTCGCGGTGCTGACCGGCGCGCAGCGCGTCCGCTACACCAATCACTCGTCCGATATCTTGAACGAGATTGTCTTCCGGCTGTACCCGAACCTTCCGGCGCTTGGTGGGCGGATGATCGTCTACCAGACCGAGGTCGAGGGCGCGCCGGTCGAGCCGGTGCTGTCCGAGCGCGAGTCAGTGATGACGCTTCCGCTGGCCGAGCCGCTGGCGCCGGGGGAAGCAGTCGAGATGGCGATGCAGTTCACGGTCACGGCTGAGCGGGGAATGTTCGCCTCTTACGGGGCGTTCGGCTATCAGAACAACGTGTTTTCTGCGCCGGAGTGGTATCCCGTCTTGTCGGTGTACGAAGAAGGCTCCGGCTGGTGGACGACGCGCCCCAGCCCGGCCGGGGATGCGGTCTACAGCGAGAGCGGGCTGTACGAAGTCTTCCTGACCGTGCCGGAAACGTTCACCGTTGCGGCCAGCGGCACCACGCTCGAAACCTTCCCGGTGGGCAACGGGCTCACTACGCACCACATCGTCAGCGGCCCCATGCGGGACTCGCTGATTGTGGCTGGGCCGGAGTTTGGCGTGATCCGCGACTCGGTCGATGACATCGCGGTCAATGTTTACTTCTGGCCGGGCGACGAGAGCGCGGCGGAATGGGTG
This sequence comes from uncultured Anaerolineae bacterium, assembly GCA_966250245.1. Taxonomy (GTDB): domain Bacteria; phylum Chloroflexota; class Anaerolineae; order Aggregatilineales; family Aggregatilineaceae; genus DYGX01. Next base: position 11,145 of record CBINGT010000054.1, on the reverse strand, counting down.
ATGGATATTTCGCTCGATTCGATGCGGGTCTTCAACGAGACGTTTGGCCCGTACCCCTTCGCCGAGGTAGACGTGGTCGAAACCTTCAACTACACCGGCATCGAGTACCCCGGCATCGTCATCATCGCGGATCGCAACTGGGAGCGCGGCAACGCGTTCCTCGAAGTCACCACCGCGCACGAGCTGGCGCATCAGTGGTGGTACAGCCTTGTCGGGAACAACCAAGTTGAGCACCCGTGGCTGGATGAATCGCTGACGGCGTTCTCCGAATACCTCTACATGCGCGAGGTGTACGGAGAGCAACGGGCGCGCGATCAGATATCGTCGGACCGCAACAGCTTCAGCTACTATCGCAGCACAGGCGCGCCGGACCTGCCGCTCAACCTGCCGGTGACCGCCTACCGCGACAACAACTACGGCATGATCATCTATGTCAAGGGACCGCTGTTCTACGCCGAGCTGGAGCGGCAGCTCGGAACTGAGCGCTTCCTTGAGGCGCTGCAACTTTACTACGAGCGCCACCGGTATGAGATCGTAGAGTCGGCTGACGTGCTGGCTGCCTTCGAAGACGCGACCGGCGAGGATCTCGACGCGCTGTTCTACGAGTGGGTCGGCGAGTTTGAGGGGCTGACGGTCCCCGCGCAGACCGCCGCTGGCTCATCCTGAACCCAGACAGGAAGGGATCGCATGTCAACGAACAGGCATCAGCGAGTCCTGCGCGGCGTGGCGGCGCTGTTGATCGTCGCGCTGCTGCTGCCGGGCGGCTTTTCTACCGCGCAGGCGCCGGAAGACGGCGACTTCACCCGCTTTGAACCGGCGCTGCGGGACGAGTTTACCAGCGACATGGACGCCCACAGCGATGCGCCGCGCTATACGATCGATCTGACGATCGCGCTGGACGAGGCGGCCGCGACGATCACTGGAAGCCAGCAGGTCCGCTACACCAATCGCACGCCGCACACCCTGAACCGGATCGTCTTCCGGCTGTATCCCAACCTGCCCTCATTCGGCGGCCAGATGACCGTCTCGCGCATTATGGTCGATGGACGCGCGGCTCCGGCGCAGCTTGACCCGACCGGCACGGTGCTGAGCATTCCCCTTCCGCAGCCGCTGGCGCGTGGCGAAAGCACCACGCTGGCACTTGATTACGAGATTCGCGTCGTTGCAGAGCAGACGCGCCTTTACAACCAGTTCAGCTACATCGACGGTGTGCTTTCGCTGCCCAACGCCTACCCGGTGCTGTCGGTCTACGAGCCGCGATCCGGCTGGTGGAGCGTTACCGACCACTCGCAGGGCGACGCGGTCTACAGCGAGACGGGCTTCTATGAGGTGACGCTTACCGCGCCGGATGACCTGACGGTGATCACCAGCGGGACCGAGATCGCGTCGGACGAGGGCGCCAATGGGGCCGTCACGCGCACGATCGTCGCGCCGCTGATGCGGGATTTCGCGATCTTCGCCGGGCCGCGCTACGTGTCCCACAGCGCTGAGGTGGACGGCGTGACCGTTACCATCTTCTACGATCCCGCTCGCCCGAACGCCGAAACAAACGCCAACGCTGGGCTGCGCGCGACCGTCGAGGCGGTGCGCCTGTTTAACTCGCTGTTTGGACCCTATCCTTATACGGAGCTGGACGTCGTCCAGACGCCGACCACCGCAGGCGGGATCGAGTATCCGGGGGTGTTCGTCGTCGGCTATGACGCATGGGATCAGATCAGTGATCGCTTCCTGTTCGTGGTGGTCCACGAAACCGCGCATCAGTGGTGGTATAGCCTGGTGGGCAACGACCAGACGCTCGATCCCTGGATGGACGAGGCGCTGGCGCAGTTCGCGGTTGCGCTGTTCATTGGGGCGCTGGAAGGCGACGGATCTTACGGCGCGGCGATGAACAGCTTTCTGCTACAGCACGACCGTTTCGTTTCGCTGGGCGAGGGCCTCGACTTTCCGATTGGCCTGCCTGTCAGCGAATATGAGGGCATGTCGTATTTCTACACCGTCTATCAAAAGGGGCCGCTGTTCTTCGGTGCGCTGGTGGACACCTACGGCGGCGAGGCGGCGCTTGGGGCGTTGAGCGACTACTTCGACGCCTACCGCTACCGTATCGCAGAACCGGCCGATATGCTGCACAGCTTCGAACAGAGCCTCGACGCGGACCTGGACGACTTCTTCGAGGAGTGGGTGGGCGAGTTCGCGGTCGGGTGAGCCGCCGGGATGGGTGGAATTGGGGCGCCCCGACACGCTATACTAGTGTGCAGCCAATCATCGCACCACCAGGGGGAAGGAATGAGAACAGTCATCGGGCTATTCGAGGGTGCCGACCAGGCGCGTGAGGCGCTTGACGACCTCGTTGAGTTTGGCGCGGTGCAGGAGCAGATCACGCTGCTGGCGCGCCGGGACGACAGCAGCGCCTTCGACCGTGCGATCGCAGATTATCGCATCCAGGCGAACGGCGCGGCCCAGGGCGACGAGAGCGTCCTGCTGATCATCACCGTACTCTCCACTTTTGACGCGGACCTCGCCCGCGACACGATGGTGCGTCACGGCGCGAAGACGGTTGCCACGCGCGTCAAGGTCTGGCCGCATAAACGGGTGGTCAAGCTGCTTTAAGCGCAAACAAAACCGGGCTGCATCACGCAGCCCGGCGTGTAACCTCACCCCTGGCCCCTCTCCATTTAATGAAAAGGGGTCACGGTTTGGGGTGAAGGTTCGATAGAAACCTAGCTCGACGGCACGAGGCTGACGACCGTCACCCCGTCGCCGCCCTCTTTCTCGTCGCCGCGCGCGTACTTCTTGACCAGCGGATGCCCGTTCAGCCGCTCGCGGACGGCCTGCCGCAACACGCCGGTCCCCTTGCCGTGGATGATCCGCACGAAGGGCAACCCGGCCATATACGCCGCGTCGAGGTAGTCTTCCAGCAGCGGGATCGAGTCTTCGACCGTCTGCCCGCGCAGGTCCAGTTCCAGCCCCGGCGAGGGCGCGCGCGGCGCGGACGTCGCGGTGCCGCTGCCACCGTCGGCGCGGGCTGTGCGCTTCTTCTTGTCGCGCTTGCTCTCGCTCTTGCTGCGATACGCCAGATCGTCAAGCTTGGCGCGTAGCCGCAACCGGCCGACCTGCACCTCGGCGTCTTCCTCACCCAGTTCCAGAATCTGCCCTTCGACGCCCAGCGACTGCACCCAGACGATGTCGCCCAGGCGCAGCGTCCGCGTGTCGTCGACGTCTTCCGGCATCTCGACCGCTGGCGCGGGCATCTCGCTGATCTCGCCCTCAAGCGACTTGACCTCGTCGGTCACGCGGCGGATCGCTTCGAGTGGCTGTCCGGCGGCGGCAAGCTGCTTGCGGATGCGGCGGATCTCGGTGCGCAATTCTTCGAGCTCGGCAGCGGCTTCCTGGCGAGACTGCGCCAACACCTCGCGTCGCTCCTGCTCGATCGCTTCCAGCCGCTCGCGCAGCGAGTTACGGATCTCTTCGGCGTGCGCCTGCGCGCGAAGCGCCTCGTCGTGCGCCCGGCGCGTTTCCTCACGCGTCTTGTGGATCTCGTCCAGCAGGTCGTCGGCAATCAGGTCTTCCTCAGTGACGAGGCTGCGCGCCTTCTCCACGATCGACTTGGGCAGGCCCAGCCGCTCCGCAATGGCGAGCGCGTTGGAGCGCCCCGGCAGGCCGACGATCAGCCGGTAGGTCGGGCGCAGCGTTTCCAGGTCAAATTCGACGCTGGCGTTGCGAACGCCCTTCTTCTCATGGCTGTAGATTTTCAGCTCGGGGTGGTGCGTGGTGACCAGCGTCGTGATCCCGCGCTCCACCAGGTCGTCAAGCAGCGCGCGGGCCAGCGCCGAGCCTTCCGCCGGGTCGGTGCCCGCGCCCAGCTCGTCGAGGATCACCAGCGTGCGCTCGTTGGCGACGTCCAGAATTTCGATGATCTGCTTCATGTGCGACGAGAAGGTCGAGAGCGATTGCTCGATGCTCTGCTCGTCGCCGATGTCCGCGAACACGTCCTCGAACACTGTCAGGCGGGAGCCGGGCGCGACCGGCAGGTGCATACCGCACTGTGCCATCAGCGTCAGCAGGCCGACCGTCTTCAGCGCGACGGTCTTGCCGCCGGTGTTCGGGCCGGTGATGACCAGCACGTACGTCTCTTCGTCGATGTCCACGTCGATCGGCACGACGGTCTTCGGATCCAGCAGCGGATGTCGCGCGCTCAGCAGCCGGATCGTGCTGCCGGGGTGCGGATAGGGCGCCTTGCGAAAGCCGACCAGCTCCACCGGGTTCGCGTTGAGGGCGTCGGCGTACTTGGCGCGCGCGAAGATCAGGTCCAGCTCCGCCAGCGTTTCGACGGTGCGAATGATGTAGCGCGCTTCATGGCCGACCATCTCGCTCAGCTCACGCAGGATGCGGCGGATCTCGTTCTCTTCCTCAAGCTGAAGCTCGCGCCACGCGTTGTTGAGCTCCACCGTCGCCAGCGGCTCGATGAACAGCGTCGCGCCGCTGGAGCTTTGGTCGTGCACGATGCCCTGAATCCGCCCCTTAAACTCGGCTTTCAGCGGGATGACGTAGCGCCCGTGCCGCTGGGTGATCAGCGCTTCCTGCAGATACTTGGCATTGTCTGCGCTGTGGATGATGTTGTTCAGCTTGCTTTGCAGCCGGTCGAATGCGATGCGTAGCTCCCGGCGGACGGTCGCCAGCTTGACGCTCGCGTTGTCCTGCACCTGGCCGGTTTCGTCCAGCACGCGCGCGATCTCGTGCTGCAAGCTGGTACATTCTTCCAGCCGGTCGCTGATTGCGGCCAGCCGGGGGAACTGTCCATGCATCCGCCCCAGCAGGCGGCGGAGTGTGGTCGCCTGGCGCAGCGTGGCGCGGATGTCGAGCAGCGTCGCTGGCTCAAGCGTGATCCCGCGCGTGGCCGACATGGCTGCCGGGCGGACGTCGCGTGCCCCGCCGATCGAGATCGCCTCGCGGGAGCCGAGCAGCAGGCGCGCTTCGGTCGTCGTCTCCTGCCACTCGATCGCATCGTCCAGGTACGGCGTCGGGCGCAGGTTGCGCGCCAGTTCCGCGCTCGCGGAAAACGATGTGAAGCCCGCCAGCCGCTCGAGGATTTTAGGAAGCTCCAGCGTGCGGGCCGATTTTTCGTTCATAACATGCCCGGTCGCTGCCGGGCGTTCGGTTGCGTCCATTGATCGCGTGTCCGTTTCGTTCAGATGCTATCAACAAAACGCCGTGGTGTGTCAGGCACGACACCCACGGCGGAAAGGGTTCGAATCGGCTGGTTTGCTCGCTGGTTTAGCGGCGCGCCCCGGCGACGGCCCACGGTGTGAGTGCGGCTGATGGGTGGTAGATGTTGGAAACGCCGTTCACCGAAGGCTCCTTTCGCGCTAACGTCGGGCGATAAATCCGGGCGAAGTATAGCGGCGGGCGCACCCCTTGTCAACGGCGGTGATCGCTTGCCAACTCCCTCGATCGGGGCTAGTGTATTAGTGGCTGTAGCAGCACATGAAGCGAGTGACCCTGGCGATGTCTCCCAACGACAGCATATTTTTCGATGAATGGCAGGCATGCCTGCGCGCGCACTACATGCACGTCATTCGCACGAACGACACCATCACCGAGCCGACGTTGCGGAGCGTGCTGCTCGCCACCGGGCTGAGCGAGGACGAGCTGGATGCGCTCCGCGAGCAGGCGCTCGGCGGGGAAGGCGAAACGCACGAAGCAGCCGAATCGGTCGAGGCAGCGGCGGATGTGGCGCTCGCTCCGGTCGAAGCGCCGCAGCCGGACGAGTACGACCTGCCGCAAGAAGACCTCACGCTCGAAGACGCGCCGTCCGAAGACGAAGCGGAGCCGGTTCCCCCTGCCGAGCTGGGCACGGACCTTGCGCCGGTCGAGCCGGTGGCCGAGCTTCCGGCGGAGGGCGACGAGCCGGACGCTGACTTTGCCGACGCGGACGAAGACGCTCCGCCCAACGACGAGCCGGATCCCTATATACCTCCGCCGAACCAGCTATCGTTGTTTTAGAGCGGTCAGCGATTAGCGATTAGCAAAAGTCAAAAACGAGCGGCGGTTAGCGAAAGCCGAACTGTTCCGCACGTCGCTGCAAGCCCGACGATACCAGACGGGGGGCTGCTTTTAGCTAACCGCTAACGGCTAACTGCTAACCGCTGCCCTTCTCTCAATTCGGTCTTCCGGCGCGGCAGACCGCATGGTATAATGACGCCCGCGATGGACGATCTCACCTGGATGCGCCTGGCGCTCGAAGAAGCGCGGCGCGCGCCGGAACACGGTGACGTGCCCATTGGCGCGGTTGTGGTGCGCGACGGCGCCGTGCTGGCACGCGCGCACAACCGGCGCGAGGTGGACGGCGACCCGACGGCCCATGCTGAGCTCATCGCCATCCGCGAGGCGTCGCGGATCATCGGCCACTGGCGGCTGGAAGGCGCCACGCTCTACTGCACGCTGGAGCCGTGCGCGATGTGCGCCGGGGCGATGGTCCTGGCCCGGCTGCCGAGGCTGGTCTACGGCACGCACGACCCCAAAGCGGGCGCAGGCGGCAGCATCATGGACCTGCTCAACCACCCGCAGCTTAATCACCGGGTCGAGGTGACGAGCGGGGTGATGGCCGAAGAATGCGCCAAGGTGATCGTCGATTTCTTCGCGGACCTGCGCGCTCAGGGCCAGAAGTGACGCGCAGACAGACAACTGAATATTCCCCAACGGAGGGGTGCCGGAGTGGTTGATCGGGGCGGTCTCGAAAACCGTTGTAGGGTTCGCCCTACCGTGGGTTCGAATCCCACCCCCTCCGCCTTGCACGACAGCGCGGCCAGCAGAGATGCTGGCCGTTTGCGTTTTTGGCGCGTTTTCTTGCGTGACGCGGCTTTCCCGGTAGACTGGATCGCATCGCACGTGCGGCGCGGGCCGCGCGATCACGACTGGACGGGAGAGCCGCATGGATCGAGAAGACGTCAAAGCCAGACTGCGCGAATTCGTGCTGAACGAACTGATCCGCAACCCCGGCTATGCGCTGCAAGACGACGAGCCGCTGATCACCGGCGGGCTGATCGACTCCTTCTCGCTGGCTTATTTCGGCGTATTCGCTGAAGAAGCCTTCAACGTCTACATCCCGGACACCGATTTAACCGTTGCCAACCTCGATACCCTCAACCAGATGGTCGACCGGGTGATGCAAGGCGCCTCCTGAGCCGATGATGCCCCGCCGCACGCTCCAAAGCGCCGTCTGGGGGCTGGTGGCGCTTGCCGTGATGGTCGGCAGCGCCGCGCTGGCGGCAGCCGCGCCGCCGGTCCAGGCCCCGACGCCCACCGCCCAGGTGACGCCCTCTGCCGCGCGCCTGCGCGTCTGGTGGCCGGACGACCTCTACCCCGACGAGAACTCCGAGGCCGAGGCGATTCTGCTGCGCCAGTGGGATACTTTCCGCCAGACGTACCGTAGCTACGAGCTGGAAGTGCGTCGCAAGCGCTCCGGCGGGCTGGGCGGCATCCTGCCGACGCTGCGTGCAGCGACCGGCGTCGCGCCTGGCGCGCTGCCCGACCTCACGTTGATGCGCCGGGCGGACATGGTCAGCGCGGCCGAGGAAGGGCTGCTCGTTCCGCTGGAAGACTGGGTTCCGGCGGATATGCTCGAAGACCTGCTGCCGGGCGTGCGCTCGCTCGGCGAGGTGGGCGGGACGCTCTACGGCGTGCCCTACTCGGTCAGCATCACGCACACTGTCTACCGCACTTCAGTTTTCAGCGAACCGCCGGTTAGCTTCTCTGACATTCTGCGCGAAGAGCCAGTGTACCTGTTTCCGGCCGGAAGCGCCGCGAGCGCGGTCGTCAGCCCTGCCATCTTGCTGCAATATCTCCAGGCGGGCGGGCGGCTGGCCGACGAGGAAGGGAATCCGCTGCTCGACCGCGATCCGCTGATGACGCTGCTGCAATATTATGCGACCGGCGTCACGCAAGGCATCTTCGGGCCCGAACTGCTCGAATATACGCAAGCGACCAGCTATTGGAGCGATTTCGTCGCCGGGGAAGCGGATCTGATCCACGTCGACTCGGCGCATTATCTGAAGCATCAACACGAAGTGGAGAACGTCGCGTTCGGAACCATTCCCACGCAGGGCGGGGAGCGTATCACCTCGCTCAACGGGTGGATGTGGGTGCTGATCACGCACGATGCGGACCGGCAGGATCGGGCGCGGGCGTTCTTCTCGTGGATGATGCGCGCCAGCCAGCAAGCCGCGCTAACCGAGGCGCTGAACGAGATTCCCTCGCAGACGCGCGCGCTCAGCCTGTGGGAAAATCAGGCGTACGCCGCCTTCGCCGCCGAGATGGTGCCGAGCGGCAGGATCGTGCTGCCAGATCTTCGCAGCAGCGCGGGCGCCGTGCTACAGAAAGCGTTCGAAGCAGTGTTAGGTGGCGCGCCCCCAGGGCAAGCGGCGGATGAGGCCCTGGCTGGCCTGGAGTAACGCCGCGCTTATCCCTGCTCCGGCGCGGGCGGCTTAAGCTCCCGCTGGAAGAAGCGATAGCGCTTGTAGGCGCGCCCGTTGTGCGCCTCGACCAGCCGCTTCATCGCGTCGTTTGTTTCCAGCACCCAGCCGCCATCGGCATAGCGCCAGCCCATTCCCGACGCAGCCTGGTACATCTCCGCGAACATCGCCGCCTCGACGCCGATCCCCCGGTAGCCCTCTTCCACACCCATCAGCATAATGCGGATGCGGTTGATCTTCGGGCGCAGCTTCCAGTGCCAGAGGACTTGCAACAGCGTAATCCACTCAGGCTTGCGGGGGTGCGCTTTTGCCAGATGGAGCGGCTGGTTCATGTCCGGCAGCGCCAGGATGAACGCGACCGGCTTGCCATGCACCTCGGCGAAAAACGCCAGTCGCGGATCGAAATATTGGCCGAGCGCTTTGACCAGCTCGTCCAGTTCCTCGTCCGACGCGGGCACAAACCCCCAGTTGCGCTCCCATGCCTTGTTGTAGATGTTGCGCAGCAGGACGAACTCCTGATCGAGATTCCTGCGGTCGATCGGGCGGACTGTGATGCCGCGCCGGGCATTGTTTTTGTGCGTGACGCGGAATAGCTTCTCCAGCCGCTCCTTCGCGCTCTGGATGCCTTCGAGCGTGATGTAATAGCTGTAGAGGTCCATCACCTTCTCGAAGCCGGGGGTGTTCGCGATCAGATCGGCGTAGTAGGGGTGGTTGTACGGCATCAACACGACTGGCGGATCGTCGAAGCCCTCGATCAGCACGGCGCACTCGTCGTTGGTGGAGAAGCTCGCCGGGCCGCGGATCGCGTCGTATCCCCGGCGCGCGACCCAGTCGGCGGCCGTGTTGAGCAGCGCGGTTGCCGCTTCCTGGTCGTTGTAGACCTCGAACATCCCAAAGAAGCCGATGTGCTCGTTGTGAAACTCGTTGTGCCGGTGGTTGATGAATGCCGCGATGGTACCGACCGGCTGATCCCCGCGCCACGCGATGAAATAATCGCCTTCCATGTGCTTCCAGGTGGCGTTGTTTTTGCGGTCGAGCTTGTGCTTTTGCATCGACAGCAACGGGGGCACCCAGTACGGATTATCTTTGTAAATCGTCCAGGGGAACGTGAGAAATGTTTGATAGTCCGCTTTCGATTCGACCAGGCGGACGCTGACGGGCTCGGCCATACAAAGGTCCTGTCTCTAAGACGCCGCGCGTTTGCGCGTAATGTTACTCCTCTTAGGGCGGATGGTAAAGTGCCGCGCGCTGCTAACGGAATGAATGGGTTGGCGGGTGGCTCCGTCTGCACGGGGCGCGGAGCGTGGCTATAATAGGCTCACGGACGGCGCGCACACGAAAGGCAAAATACGCTTATGGCACGCTACATTCTGGCGCTCGACCAGGGCACCACCAGCTCACGAGCGATTTTGTTTGACGAGGCCGGGCGCTCAGTCGCCACGGCGCAACAAGAGTTTCCACAGATCTTTCCACGGCCCGGCTGGGTGGAGCATAACCCGCTCGACATCTGGCGCAGCCAGCGCGACGTAGCGCGCGCGGTGCTCGATCAGCATCGGGTGCGGGCAGCCGAGGTCGCCGCAATCGGCATCACGAACCAGCGCGAAACGACGATCATCTGGGACCGCAAGACCGGCGAGCCGATCTACAACGCGATCGTGTGGCAATGCCGCCGCACCGCCGCGATGTGCGACGCGCTCAAAGCCGAGGGCTTTGACCAGGTGATCCGCGAGAAGACCGGGCTGGTCACCGACGCGTATTTCTCCGGCACGAAAGTTGCGTGGCTGCTCGACAACGTACCGGGCGCACGCCGCCGCGCTGAGGCGGGCGAGCTTGCTTTCGGGACGGTCGATAGCTGGCTGATGTGGAACCTGAGCGGCGGCGCGCTCCACGTGACCGACGTTTCGAACGCCAGCCGCACGCTGCTCTACAACATTTACACCTGCGACTGGGACGACGAGATTCTCGCCAAGCTGAATATTCCTCGCGCGCTGTTGCCCGAAGTGCGCCCATCCAGCGAGCTGTACGGCGAGAGTGCGGCGCACATTTTCGGCGCGCCGATCCCGCTCGGCGGGATCGCTGGCGATCAGCAGGCGGCGACGTTCGGGCAGGTCGCGCTGAAGCCCGGCATGGCGAAAAACACCTACGGCACCGGCAGCTTCGTGCTGATGAACACGGGCGAGAAGGGCGTCCCGTCTGAGTCTGGCCTGCTGACCACGATCCTGTGGCAGCTTGGCGCGGACCAGCCGGTGACGTATGCGCTCGAAGGCAGCATCTTCGTGACGGGCGCGGCGGTCCAGTGGCTGCGCGACGGCCTGCAGATCATCAACTCGGCGGCGGAGATCGAGCCGCTGGCCGCGCAGGTGGACAGCGCGGAAGGCGTGTATTTCGTTCCGGCGTTTGTGGGGTTAGGCGCGCCCACGTGGGATCCGTACGCGCGCGGTACGCTGATCGGGCTGACGCGCGGCACGACACGTGCGCACATCGCCCGCGCCACGCTCGACGCGATCGCGCTGCAATCGTATGACGTGCTCGAAACCATGCGCCGCGACGGGGCCATCGAGCTGAGCGCGCTGCGCGTGGACGGCGGCGCCTCGAAAAACGACTTGCTGATGCAGATTCAGGCGGACGTGCTCGGCGTGCCGGTCGAGCGCCCGGCGATCACCGAGACGACCGCGCT
>CBINGT010000053.1:0-12311 GCA_966250245.1 uncultured Anaerolineae bacterium | reverse complement strand
GCGGGCGTCGGAGCGCGGCGGGCCGATCGACCTGCTGCTGGTCGGCGGGCCGGATGACGGCGTGCGTGCGCTGCGCGATCAGTGGGCGGCGCGCGGATTGCCAGGCGAACGCCTGCACGCCGTTGGGCAGGTCCCCCCGGCGCAGATCCCGCGCTATCTGGCGGCGCTCGACGCGGGCACCCTGCCGCTGCCGTGGACCGAGCACTTCGCGTACTATGCATCCGCGATTAAGCTATTCGAGTATTTAGCGGCGGGCTGCGCGGTGATCGCCAGCGACCTGCCCAGCACCGCCGAGGTCGTACGTGACGGCGAAACGGCACTGCTCGCTCCGCCGGGAGACGTGCAGGCGTGGGCAGATGCGCTCGTCCGGCTGCGCGACGATCCGGTGCTGCGCCAGCGGCTGCGGGATGCGGCGCGCGCCCTCTCCACGCATTACACATGGGAAGCTCGTGCCACACGGATTCGGGCGTTCGTAGAAGGGGGTGACTGATGCGCGTCGCACTGATGGCACCCGACTTCGCCGCCGCGTATGGCTGGGCGAGCTATGCGCTCGACCTGGGGCGCAGCCTGCGCGCGCTTGGCGTCGAGGTGATCGCGCTGGCGCAGGCGGGCGGCGTGGTCGATCCCGCGCTGGATGCGGCGGGCGTCACACGCGTGCTGCCCCGGCTGGTCCCCATGCGTCGCGGCTTCCTGATCCGCTCGCTGCTGGCCGTGCCCCGCGTGCGTCGCGCGCTGCGAGACTGCGATCTGCTGCATGTTGTTGCGGAGCCGTACGCGCCGCTCGCCCTGTGGAGCGCCGGACCGCGCCCACTAGTTCTCACCGCGCACGGGACGTTCGTCCCGAAGACGGTCGCGCGGCCGCTGGTTGGCTGGCTCTACCGCCGCTCTTACGCCCGCGCCTGCCTGATCGCAGTCAGCGAGTACACCGCCGCCCAGGTGCGCGCCGCGTTGCCTGGCGCCGATCCGGTCGTGATCCGTAACGGCGTGAACTTCGCGCGGTTCCAGACGCCGCAACCTGATCCCGGCAAGCAGGGGCCAACGGTTCTCGCCTCAGGCGGCGTCAAAGCGCGCAAGGGGACGCACGTGCTGGTCGAGGCGTTCGCCGAGGTCCGCCGCCAGCTTCCCGAGGCGCGATTGATCGTCACTGGCAGCGCGGACCCGGAATATCTGTCACGCGTCGAGGCGCTGATCGCGCAATATGAGCTGGGCGAAGCGGCGACGCTGGCGGGGATGGTCCCCGAAGCCGAGCTGGTGGCGTGGTATCAGCATGCAGACGTCTTCGCGCTGCCCTCGCTGAACGTCGGCGGCAAGTTCGAGGGATTCGGGCTTGTCTTCCTCGAAGCGAGCGCCGCCGGGCTGCCGGTGATCGGCACGCATGACAGCGGCGTAGCCGAGGCGGTGATCGACGGGGAAACTGGGCTGCTGGTGCCGCAGCACAATGCGCCCGCGCTGGCCGAAGCGATCCTGCGCCTGCTGCGCGATCCGGCGCTGCGCGCGCAAATGGGCGCGGCCGGTCGGGCGCACGCCGAGCGCCAGGATTGGAGCGCGGTCGCCGCGCGCGTGCGGGACGTCTACGCCGGACTGCTTCGCTGACAGCGCCCCGCAGTTGTGTTATGCTTGTGCCGCCCGCAAATCCATCAGGGCACATCTTTTCGCATTCAGGACGCGCCTGCCACCTATGCACATCGTCATGCTGCACGATACGCTGCCGCCCGACCAGCCGGATGATGCCGCGGCAGCCGTCTGGCGGCTCGGCCAGGGGCTGATCGCCGCCGGGCAGCGCGTCACTTTTATCACGTCCACGCCCGGTCCGGCACGGGTCGAGCAGCGCGGCGGGATCACGGTTCACCTGGTGCACTCGCGCTATGCGCTGCGCTGGTCGCCGTGGTATGGTCTGCTCAACCCCCAAACGCTGATCCCGCTCACGCGCCTGCTGCGCAAGCTGCAACCGGATATTCTGCACGCGCACGACGTCCAGACGCACCTTAGCTATCACAGCATCGTGATCGGGCGGCGGACAGGCGCGGCGACCGTCTTCACCTCGCGGGACACCAGCCCCTTTGCCTATCGCCCGCTGATGCTGCGCGCGGACCACTGCGACGCTATCGACTATCACCTGCCATTCCTGGCGAACTGGAAGCACGCGCGCCTGGGGTGGAACCCGACGCGCAGCCTGTCGATCCGCCACACCATGCGCTATTACACGCACGGCAAGATCGCGGTCAGCGAGGCGCACCGGCAGGCGCTGGCGGCGAACGGTCTGCACGCGTTCGACGTGGTACACGATGGGATCGAGCCGGACGCAGCGCCATCCGAGGCCGCGCTCGCCGCGCTGCGCCAGCGATTGCACCTCGGCGAGCGGCGCGTGATCCTGTTTCCCGCAGGCGTCGCGGGTCCCGACGGGGAGCCGCAGATGCTCGCCGCGCTGCGCCGGATACGCCGCCAATTTCCGGATGTGGCGCTGTGGGTCTTCGACGCAGACGAAGCGCGATCTGTTCGGCTGGCGCAGGAAAACCCGGACCTGGACGACGCGCTACTGGTGCCGCACGATCTCGGTGGCGTGACGCGCGCCGCCGCGTGCGCGCTGTCGGATGTGGGCGCCTTCCCGCGCCTGATGTTTGAGGCGTGGCCGCGCGTGGTGCTTGAGGCGCAGGCCGCCGGGACGCCCGCGGTCGTGTCGTGCTTTGGCGGCGCGGCGGAAGCGGTGATCGACGGGGAAACGGGCGCCGTGGTCGATCCGCGTGACGTCGATGCGCTGGCGGACGCGATCGCGCGTTTGCTGGCGGACACGGCGCTGCGCTGCCGCATGGGCGAAGTGGCTCAGCAGCGTGTAGCGAGCGAGTTCAATGTGGAACGGCAGGTCGCCGCGACGCTTGAGGTCTACGAGCGGGCGCGCGCCCGACGAAAGGGATCGGCTGCATGAAACTGTTTGTGATCGTTTCGTCGCTGGACCTGACGCAACCCTTCAGCGCGACGCCCGCGTGGTGGCAGTTGTTCAAAGGGTTGTACGAGATTGGCGTGGAAGTGATCGCCGCGCCATACCAGGGTCCGGCCATCGAGGCGCCATGGTGGCAGGCCGCCGCCAACCCCGCCCGCCGCGAGGGAGACGCCTTCAAGTGGTTGCGCGATCGCTGGCGCAAGCTTAGCGGGGCGCGCGCTGCGGCTTCCGAAGCCACCCCCGCCGCGCCCGACACGCTCAGCGACCGTCTGGTGAGGCAGATCGCGCAGAAGGTGATCGCGCCGCGCTGGCGGGCGCACGTCGATCGCGTGATGGCCGCACATCCTGACATCGACGCCGTGCTGATCATCACCGTGCCGCTCAACCACATTACCGGGCTGGCACGGCACATTATCACGCGGCACGGCAAGCCAGTCTTTTTCTACGACGGTGACGTTCCGGCCAGCCTGCCGAATTTTCGCGGCTTCGCGTCCGGCTTTCGCATCTACCAGGGCTCCGACCCGTCCGAATACACCGCGTTCCTGTCAAACAGCCTGGGCGGGGCTGAGGGATTGCGCGCGTTGGGCGCCCGCGAGGTCCACGCGCTGTACTACGGCGCCGACCCGGATCTGTTCTCGCCGCTGGACGTGCCGCAAGACCTGGACGTTTTCTTCTACGGGCACGGGCGGGAGTATCGCGGGGAGTGGATCGACGCGATGCTGCGCGATCCGAGCACGGCGCTGCCGGACGCGCGCTTCGCCGTGCGCGGGACGGCGCTCGGCGACCTGGGGCGCGTCGAGCGGCTGCCATACCTGTCGTTCAGCAAGCTGCGCGAGTACGCCTGCCGCAGCAAGCTGAATCTGGTGATCACACGGCAGGCGCACGCGTCGGTTTTCGCGTCGTCTAGCTCGCGCCCATTCGAGCTGGCGGCGCTGGGCGCGTGCATGGTGTGCAACCCCTATGAGGGGATCGAAACGTGGTTCGAGCCGGATCGTGAGCTGGTCGTTGTCCACAGCCGGGAAGAGGCCATCGAACGGTATCGTTGGCTCTTGCAGCATGACGCCGAGCGGCGTAAGATGGGCGCCGCTGCGCGCGAGCGCCTGCTCAAAGAGCACACCTTCCGCCACCGCGCCCGGCAACTGGTCGACATCGTGCGCGGCTATTTGTAGCGATACGGGAGTGGGGAGTAGGGAGTCGGCGCGCAAACCTCACCCCTGGCTCCTCTCCGTGAACGGAGAGGGGAAAAGGGGCTGGGGGTTAAGGGGTGAGGTTTCCTCGCTAATCGCTCGCTGCTAACCGCTGAAGAGGAGAGGCACGCTTGTATATCCTGGGAATCAACGCGTATCATGGCGGCGCGTCCGCCTGCCTGATTGAAGACGGCCGCCTGGTCGCCGCCGCCGAAGAAGAACGCTTCACCCGCGTCAAGTACTGGGCCGGGTTCCCGGTCAAGGCAATTGAGTTCGTGCTGTCCGAGGCGGGGATCACCGCCTACGACCTCGACCACGTCGGCATCTCGATCGATCCGAAGGCGAACCTGATGCAGAAGGCGCTGTTCGCCTTCCGCAACCGCCCGACGCTCGGCTTCGTGCGGGACCGGCTCAGCCACAGCCTGAAAACCGGCACGCTGAAGACTGAGTTCGCGGAGCACCTGGGCCTCGACGCGAAAGACCTCAAGGCGCAGTTCCACAACGTCGAGCACCACCGCGCACACATGGCGAGCGCCTTCTTCGTTTCGCCGCACGAGCGCGCCGCGATCCTCTCGGTGGATGGCGCGGGCGACTTCGTCACGACGATGTGGGGCACGGGGCAGGGGAACAAGCTCCACGTGATGGACGAGATCCTGTTCCCTCACTCGCTCGGCATCTTCTACACCGCCGTGACCCAGTGGCTTGGGTTCCCCAAGTACGGCGACGAGGGTAAGACAATGGGCCTGGCGCCCTATGGCGACCCGGAGCCGTTCATGGACGCAATGCGCCGGATGGTCCGCCTGCAAAGCGACGGGACGTTCGAGCTCGATCTCGATTACTTCGTCCACCACGCCGAGGGCGCGGATATGAGCTGGGCGGGCGGCGAGCCGACACTCGGCACGTTGTTCTCGCCCAAGATGGTCGAGCTGCTGGGGGAGCCGCGCGTGCCGCGCAGCGAGATCACGCAGCGCCACATGGACGTCGCTGCGTCGATGCAAGCGATGCTCGAAGAGGCGGAGTTCGCGATCGTCCGCAAGCTCCAGCGTGAAACCGGCGAGACGACGCTCTGCATGGCGGGCGGCGTGGCGCTCAACAGCGCGTTTAACGGCAAGGTGCTGCCGCAAACCGACTTCACCGAGATCTTCATCCAACCGGCGGCAGGCGACGCGGGCACCGCGCTTGGCGTGTGCTACTACATCTACCACCAGCTTCTCGACCAGCCGCGCACCTACGTGATGAACGACGCCTACACCGGGCCGCAGTTCGATAACGCCACCATCGAGGCCGCGCTGAAACGCTATAACGTGGCGTATCAGACGCTCGACGAAAGCGCGCTGGTCGCGCGGGCGGCGGAGATCGTGGCGAATGGCGACGTGCTCGGCTGGTTCCAGGGACGGATGGAGTGGGGTCCGCGCGCGCTGGGCAACCGCAGCATCATCGCCGATCCGCGCCGCGACGACATGAAAGACATCCTCAACGCGCGTATCAAGCACCGCGAGAAGTTCCGCCCGTTTGCGCCGTCGGTGCTGCTTGAAGCGACCGGGGATTACTTCGACCAGAGCTACCCCGACCCGTTCATGATCAAGGTCTACAACGTCCTGCCGGAGAAGCGCGAGGAAATCCCGGCGGTGACGCACGTCGACGGGACGGGGCGCTTGCAAACGGTCGAGCGCGAGCACGCGCCGCTCTACTGGTCGCTGATCCACGCCTTCGGAGAAAAGACCGGCACGCCGGTGGTGCTGAACACCTCGTTCAACGAGAACGAGCCGATCGTCTGCACGCCGGACGAGGCGATTGACTGCTTCCTGCGCACCAAGATGGATGCGCTGGCGCTCGGAAACTTCCTGATCGAGAAATAACCGGCGGCGCGGCACGCGCCCGGAGCTCGGATTCGCGCTTTCTACCGGATCGGCGGATGATGGACGCATGACTGCGCTGCTTGTCTATGCGATCTTTCTCGGCTTGCTGCTCGGCGCTGGAACGCTCGCTGCTTCGGGGCTGCCCGGGCGCGGCGCGCGAATCGGGCTGGGCGCGGCGCTGACGCTGGCGCTCGCGATCGACGCGATATGGCTTTTCGCGCCGCTGGCCGGGTGGTCCAGCGCGCTGGCGGACGCGGCGTGGGTGGGCGTCTTCGCGCTGATCGTGCTCATTGCGCTGAGCCGCTCCTACCACTACCAGAGCCGCCCCAATCTGCCGCGCTGGACGTGGCCGAGCGCTCGCGACTTCGCCGCGCTGGGGGTGATCGTCGCAGTCTTCGGCGCGATCGTCGCGCTGCTTCCCGTCCCGCTGGACACGGACGCGCAAGGCTTCGGCTATCTGGCGCTGATGCTGCGCGAAGGTGAAGACTATACCTCGCTCGCGCCCTGGCATCCGGAGATCTCCTACCTCTATTCGCCCGCCTATCCCGGCCTGATCGCGCACTTCAGCGCACGAGTTCCGGTCGGAATCCACGTGCTCCAGCTTGCGTTCAGCGCGGCGACCGCAGTCATTTTCCTGTGGATGGCGTACGACCTCGGCGCGGAGCTGCGCGACCGGCGGCTGGGGCGCGCGTTCCTCGTGGCGGCAGTGATCGGTCTGGGGCTGATCACGGCGTTCCTCGACTCGCACTATACCGCGCTGCTGGCGCTAGTCTGCGCGCTGGCGTTCATCACGTTCGTGCTGCGCTATGTGCGGGCGCGGCGCTGGTCGAGCGCCCTGTTCGCGGCGATCTGCCTGGCTGCCGTCCCACTCAGCCAGCCGGACACCACCATCGCGCTGATCATCGGCTATGTGCCGTGGCTGGTGCTGCTCGGGCTGGCGCGCCCACGAATCGGCTGGCGGACGTGGGGCATGGTCGCGCTCGTGATCCCGCTGACCGCGCTGGCGCTCACGCTGCCCTGGCTGGCAAGCATCCGCGACCTGCTCGGCTCGGACATCGAATCCCCGTTCGAGGTGGCGCTGGAGCACTGGCGGACGCTGGTGCTGATGCACGGCGGGGTGATCGTCGTCCTGGCGCTTGGTGGCGCGCTACTCGGTCTGCGAGAGCGCACGCCCGCGCAGCTTTTGATGATTGTGTGGTTGGTTGCGATTGTCGAGTTCTCGACGCTCGGCCTGCTGGAGCGTTTCTTTCCGGAAGTGATGGCGCCACTGCTGAAGTACGATTACCCGTTCAGCCTGGCGTGGCACGGGCCGATCATCCCATACTTCGTGCTGGGCGGCACGGCGCTCGCGTGGCTGGCGGATCGGTTCGGCGCGGAGCGTACCGACCGGTGGGTGCAGCGGCTGGCATATCCGGTGATGGCGCTGGCGCTGGTCGCGCTGGGGCTTGGCGTGGCGTTTTTCGACGAGGTGCTCGACTTTTCGCGCGAATACGTCTCGTTCTACGGCGCGTTCTCGTCGCGGGCGGACGTCGAGGCGATGGAGTGGCTGCGCAACAACACGCCGCCCGACGCGCGCGTGCTCAACCACCCCGGCCCGCACGAAGGCGACTGGGCGCCGGTGATCGCGGAGCGCGACACGGTCTACTTCCGGCCGCAGCCGTTTTTTCGGGGCGTCGCCGAGGCCGAAGCTGAACAGCTAGCCTTCCGCCCGCTGTGGCGCGAGCCGGACGACCCGGAGCAGGATTTTGGCGCGCTGCTGGCAGATTTCGGCGTGGATTACGTCCTGCTTCCGCAGGTGTTTGGGGAGCCGGACGCCTTCGACGATATGCTGCGCTGGCGCCCCCCGCTGCCTGAAGCAGCTTCGTACCTCACCCGCCCGCTGAGCGAGGCGAGCTACCTGCGGCTGGTGCACGAGGTCGACGGCGCGCGGATCTACCAGGTCGTGCCGCAGGCGGCAGTAGACGCCACCAGCCCGGAATAAAAGCCCGTCTGTACGTCGAATGAGCATACAGACGGGGCCGTTGGGATGATGCGCGCCGCATCAGCCGGTTAAGGCTGCGACGCCACTATTGTAACCTGAATCCACAGGCGAATGTCAAGTTTTTCTTAGGGCGCTGTCAGGTGCGCGTCAGGTTTTCGCTTCAGGTCTGCCCGTGCGGGCGGCGCTCAGTCTGGAAAACGGCCCCCTGGCGTGGTACACTACTGCCCCGTGCCCCCGTAGCTCAGGGGATAGAGCGCAGGTTTCCTAAACCTGGCGTCGGCGGTTCGAATCCGCCCGGGGGCTTGCAGGAAAACGCGAACAGGGCAGCGCGCGCTGCCCTGTCGTTGTCTCTACGCCTGGAACGGCGCGCTTAGAAGAACTTGACGACGATGTCGTCGAGCGTGTTGGCGGCGTCGCCGATCCGCCCGGCGGCGTGGAACAGGTGCCGGTAGATCTCGCGCAGCTTCAGCATCTTCACGACCGACTCTAGCTGCTTCGGCGCGCGGAACAGGTCCGCCAGCGCCCGTGCGTAGAGCGTCTCCATCTCGTTGGTGACGGCGCGAGCGCGGATCGCGTGCGAGCTGGCGACGTTCGGATGCTCGGACAGGCGCGCCATCGCCTGCGAGATCTCCTCAGCGCCGCGCTTGAGCAGCTCCGCCATCTCCGCCAGAAACTCGTTCGGCTCCACGTCGAGAATGTCCATCTCGTTGATCGTAAACCACGTGTCGTCCAGAATGTCGTCGATCGCGCGGGAGAGAATCGAGATGTCCTCGCGGTCGATCGGCGTGACGAACGTGCGGTTTAGCTCGTCAATGAGGATGCGGCGGATCTCGTCGGCGTCTTTCTCAAGCTGGCGGACGCGCCGGGCGTTTTTCTTGCTTGGCTTCGCCATGTAGTCGACCAGCGCCTCGGCGCCCTGCACGCTCAGCGCGCTTTGCTCTTGCAGCCGGGAAATGAACAAGTCCGGCTTGCGCTTGAAAAGCGCTTTCGTGCGCTTTGGAATGCTCGTAAAAAAGTTAACGGTCTTGGCGACCATACAGGCATTACCTCAACGTTCGGGATGTGCGAATAGTCTCGTTCTGGCTAAACAATCTATCGAAACGAACTGGCAAATGCGGAAAAACTTCACCCCTTAACCCCTGTCCCCTTTTTTCCCTTTCCATTGAAGGAGGGGGGCTGGGGTGAGGTTCTACGCGCGGCGGGATCTGCTAATTGCTTTCGATAGATCGCTGAAACAATCCTTATCCTATTTGTTGGCTATTGTAACGGCTGAACGGCGTTACTGCCAGAGCGCACACCGCGCCGAAGCAAAGGCAGCCTCACGCGCCAGCGCGCCGCGCCGTGCAGTGAGACTGCCTGCTCAAGCCGCATCGCTTTTCGCGCTGGCTACCCTGACGTCTGGCAGGTCGGGCAGCCGAACTCGTTCAGCTCGCAGGTGGCGTTCGGGCAGACACCCCCCTCGCACGGAAAGGCCGCGATACACTCCTCGCAGGTCGCAAACACGCACTCCCCGCCGGTCGGGATCGATTGCGCCGGGACGTCGAGCGAGGTGGTGGTATCGGTCGCGCCGCTCGGGAAGGTACACTCGCAGGAAACGCAGCCAAACTCGTTTAGCGAGCTGGTGCACACGCTACAGTTCGGATAGCAGTCGATACTCTCAAAGCACTGCTGGCTGTTCGCCACCAGGCAGCTAGTGCCCGTGCTGGTCAACTGCTCGCCGGTGGCCGCTGCGGTCCCTGCGCCGGTCGTCGTGCCGGTCGTGCCCGTGCAGTCCTGCGCGCAGGTAGTCGCATCCTCACCGATTTCGCAGACGGTGTTGCCGCACGTTGCCGGGCAGTCCGACGTGCCGAGGTCGGAACGCACCCAGGTATCGTCCGCGCTCTGCCACCACACGAAGCCGTCGGGCCCCGCGTCCTGCCCGACCACGTTGAGCGTATCGCCGTCGTTGAGGAACCCCACCCGCGAGAAAGTCGTGCCGGGGCCTGAACGCAGCAAGACGACCGGGAAAGTCACCGTGAAGGTGCAGTTGAGCGTCCCGGTCACCTGAGCCGCGCCGCCTGTGGTCGCCCCGCCGGTGGTGCTGGTCGCACCAGTACAGTCCTGCGCGCAAATCGAGGCATCCTCGCCGATTTCGCACACGTTGTTGCCGCATGTCGCAGGGCAGTCCGACGTGCCGAGGTCAGAGCGCACCCAGTTGCCGTCCTCGCCCTGCCACCACACGAAACCGTCATCCCCGGTGGCCTGTCCGACGACGTGCAGCGTATCGCCGTTGCTCAAGCTTCCGGCGGTCTCGAAGCTTGTCCCCGCGCCAGTGCGCAGGGTCGCCACCGGAACAGTCACGGTAAACGTGCAGTCCATCGGCGTAGCCTGAAATGGATCGCTCGCCGTCACGTCGATTGGAGTGGGCGCGAACACGACCGACGCGAGCGCAAGCGACAGAAGTAACATGCTCCACCGAAAAATCGCTGACCTTTTCATCGTCACTTCTCCCTCAACCATCTCTGACACGCGTGAACAGGTAACTCAGCCACCGAGTAATCTTCCTATACAGAGTCATAGCAGTTCCGGCGCAAAACTGGCGGACATTCGCAGCGATCCAACAGGGAGTGTGACCATTGTACGCCCCGAAGCATCGCTTATAATGGGCAAAGTTTCTGCAGCGGCGCCTGACGGGCAGCCGCTCCAGCCTTCGGGAGACTACCATGCGGCAATCGATCGTCCTGTTGCTGGCCGTGCTCGTATTGGCGGCGTGCGGCGGCGAGGACGCCCCTACGATCCATCCCGGCGCGGTGATCGCGACCGACACCTTCGACACTGGCGGCGCGTGGGAAGAAGGCGCCTACCCGGCAGACGCGGCAACGCCCGAGTCGGTGCTGAGCATCAGCGAGGGGCGCTACGTGCTGGAACACCGCGCAGGCCGCACGGCCTCGTTTACGTGGGGTGTCGGCGGCGACCCGCTGGAAGACGTGATCATCGAGGTCGAAGCAGAGCAGCTTAGCAGCGACGACGACAATCTCTATGGCGTCGGCTGCCGGCTGACCGGAGACGATCCAAGCTCGCAAACCGGCTATGTGTTCCTGATCAGCGGGGATGGACACTACGGCATCGGAGAGCTCCGCAACCAGATCATCACGTTCGACGGCCTGCTGCCCTGGCGACAGACCGGCGTGATCCGGCAGGGCGCGGCAACCAACACGATCCGCGCGGCGTGCCTGGGCGACACGCTCGCCCTGACGGTCAACGGGGAATTTCTCGGCAGCGCGACCGACAGCGCATACCGGCGGGCGGGGCAGATCGGCTTCTTCGCCGGGGCGGACGCGGAGCAGTCGATCCGCGTGGCGTTCGACAACCTGACGCTGCTGGAAGGTAGCGTGTCAGCGGCGAGCGAGTAGCGGTTAGCGAGAGCAAAGGTACGGCGCGGGCAGGGTGAGACGGGCCGTTATCATACGGCCGGGGAGAAACCTCACCCCTTAACCCCCAGCCCCTTTTCCCCTCTCCACGCGTGGAGAGGGGCCAGGGGTGAGGTTCTTGGCTGCTTTTAGCTGTTTTTCGCTAATCGCTTGCTAACCGCTAAAAGCTCTGATAGCTCCACGGGTTCACCGGGACGCCCGCAGCGCCGCGAATCTCGAAGTGCAGGTGCGGGCCGCTCGACCGGCCGGAGTTGCCCGTCACGGCGATGTTCTGCCCCGGTGTGACAACCTCGCCGCAGCCGACAAACGCGCCGTTGAGGTGGCCGTAAATCGACAGCGTGCCGCCGTGCGCGATCACGACCGTGTAGCCATAGCCCCAGGTGCTCCAGCCTTTAAAGATGACCGTGCCGCCGCCCGCCGCGAAGACCGGCGTCCCTTCCGGCACGGCAAGGTCAATCCCGCCGTGCGTCCAGGAATAGTCTTGCGTGATGCGATAGTTGCGGTCGATCGGCGGGTTGACGGGAGCCGAGCCGCCCGAGACGATCTGCTCGCCACACGAGCCGGGATCGCCCAGTGCGAACAGCGCCCGCTGCGTCCCGGCGACGACGCCCGATCCACGCACCTCGGACTCTCCGCTCGTCATGACGATGCCGGGGTCCCAATAGATCGGCTCGGTGGAACCGGTTCCGCCCGGCACGACGACAAACAGCCCTTCCGGCAGGATCACGTCTGGCGTGACGCCATAAAGGTTATTGAACTCGGAGTCGATGATCGCGTAGGGATCGACCTCGTACATCTCCGCAATGGAGCGGATCGTCTGCGGCTCGTCGACGCGGTGATAGACGCCATCGACCGGCAGGATGTTCAGCTCCAGCCCGATCCGCATCGCGTTGACGTAGAAGCGATCGTTCGACCAGATGATCGTGGATTGCTGCA
>CBINGT010000052.1:0-12444 GCA_966250245.1 uncultured Anaerolineae bacterium | reverse complement strand
TTCAAACCATGCGCCAGCTAAGCGCCGAAAGCGCGCAGCGCCTCACCGAGCTGTGGGACGCAGCGCCCGCGGGTCGCAGCCCGGAAGGTTCGGGCGCGGACCGCCCCGAGACTGAATCGGCGCAGCTCCCTTGATCCCGAATGTCAAGACTCAGTAGAATGCCGCGCGGCAGCGACCGCTTCGATAAGGCACACGGCACCGCATGCTACCAACGCACCGCCGAAAAATCATCGGCGATCTGACCTCACGCAAGACCCGAACGCTACTCGTTTCGCTAAGCGTCTTCGTAGGCGTGCTGGGCGTTGTCGTGCTGGTCACTGTCGGCGAACTGATGACCCGGCAGCTTGAAAAGGATCTTCAGCCGCAGGAAATGGCGATGCTGAAGGTATTTCTTGATCAGCCGGTCGGGCAGCGGGTAGACAATGAAGCCGTGCTCGAACTGCTGCGCAGCCGCCCCGGCGTGACCGACGTCGAAGGGCAAGCGGTGTTCGGCTTCCAGTGGCGATTGCCGGACGACGAAGAATTCCGCAGCGGGCAGATGTACGCCTACTCCGAGCCGTTCGGCAGCATCAATCTGGAGCCGGTGCGTCTCGTGCGCGGGCGCTATCCAACCGCGGGCGCCAACGAAGTCGCCATCGAGCTCCGCAGGGCGCAGAAGTACGGCATCCGCCTCGGCGAAACGCTGGTCGTGCAACGCAACGGGTTCGGCACGGTCGACCTGACCGTGGTGGGGTTCATCTTCCAGCCGTACATTTACTTCGGCAGCACCGAAAACTCCGAAAGCATCTACCTGCCCTACTCCGACGCGCAGAACATCCTGCGCTTTACGGGCCTCAGCTCGATCTACGCGCGCTTCACCGATTTTCCGACCGCACGCGAACGCTCGTCCGAGTTCCGGCGCGTGATCTCAAACCTCACGCCCTACCGGATCAGCTTCTACCTGCTCGACAACCCGCAGGAAAACGCGTTTATCGTCGGCGCGCGCCAGTTCAGCCGCGTGCTGACGATCCTCGCCATCGTCGCGATGATCGTAGCGAACTTCCTGGTCACGAACGTCATCAACACCGTCATCGCGGAGCAACGCGAGCAGATCGGCGCGATGAAAGCGATCGGCGCAACGTGGAAGGACGTGCTGATCATGTATCTGGGGCTGGCGTTCGCCTACGGACTGATCGGCACGATCCCCGGCGTGCTGCTCGGGCTGCCGCTGGGCCGATCCGTCGCGATTGCCGCCGCTCCAATCGCCAACACCGTGCTTGAAGACACATCGCCACCGCTCAGCGCGATCGCGCTGGGGTTGGGCATGGGGCTGGTCGTCCCCGTGCTGGCCGCGCTCGTTCCGGTCATCAACGGCTCGCGCGTGACGATCCTCGAAGCGATGACGGACCAGGGCATCATCTCCAGCTACGGGCGCGGGCCAATCCCGGCGCTGATCGCCCGCCTGCCCCTGCCGCTGACGGTCGATCACGCAATCAACAACATCCTACGCCACCGCTCGCGCCTCGCGCTGACCATGCTCACGCTGATGTTTGCGACCGCTGCCTTCATGGGCATGTTTGCGGTTTTCGACCGGCTCAACGGCGTGATTACCGACATCCGCGCTGAGCTGGCGCTCGATCTGTCGGTCGAGACGGCGCGCATGAGCGTGTTCAGCGTGATGCAGACGCTGTTCACCGAGGAACCGATCTCCGAGGTGCAACCAGGCGTGGCGGTCGAGGTCACCGTCAACGATCCGGTCGGCGCGACGAACGAGGCCAGCGAACCGCCCGCCGACACGACAGCCAGCGAAGAAGACGAGGCGTCGACCATCTTTGTCACGGCAGTCGATCCGGTCACCAACGCGCGCGACATCACGCTGGTCGAGGGCGATGGCTGGCTGCTCGATTCCAGCCGCAGCGGGATTGTGATCACGACCGAGATCGCGGATCGCTTCGACAAGTCCGTCGGCGACGATATGACGCTCAGCTCCGCTGAGAACACGCGGACCTTCCCGATCATCGGCATCGCGGAATACCCGCTGCAAACCGCCTTCATGCCGGCCGAGGAGCTAGCGTCGTTCGTCGGCACGCTGCGCGACGCACCGGAACCAAACGCGTACTGGCGCGAGGTGCGCGTCTCCGACGCCGAGGCAGGCGCGCTCGAAGCCTCATCCGGAGAAACCGTGTGGGCGGTTGGCATCGACGAACGAGTCGGCCGCTTCCTGGCGCCGGATTTCGACGTCGAGATGCCGGGCGTGATTATCAGCCGCGCGCTGGCGGACTCGCTCGGCGTGGCGGAAGGCGACATGCTCCGCCTGCGCCCCACCGACGACTCGCTGATCAGCACGCTGCTCGACCCGTCAGCCTTCACCTATCCGATCCTGCGCGTGCTGAGCATCGACCCGGCGCAAGCTAGCCTCATTCTGCGCGAAGCTCCCGAAGGCACGTTCAGTACGACCGACACCCGCCTGATTGCGGTGCACTGGGCCGTGCTGGCGGAGATCGTGCAGGAAGATTACCGGGAGTTCACACCGCGCACCTTCCGCGTCGACCTGGCGGATCCGTTCGATCCGCGACTGTTTGCGCGACCGGTTCCGGTCTACACCGAGCAGGTCGATTTCGCCGATCGCATCGCCGATACAATCCTCAGCCTGGGCGCGCTGATGAGCTTCGCCTCGGTGCTGATGGGGCTGGTCGGCGGGATCGGGTTGTTCACGCTGACGTCGATGTCCGTGCACGAGCGCCAGCGCGAGATCGGCGTCATGCGCTCGGTCGGTGCGACGTCGGGAGTGATCATCCGGCAGTTTCTGGCGGAAGGGCTCGTCGTAGGGGTGACGGCGTGGCTGGTCGCCCTGCCGATCAGCTATTACCTCAGCCGCCTGCTGCTGAGCTCGGTGCCATTCAACGAGGTGATCCGCTTCGAGTACACGCCCCTGGCGCCGGTGGTGGGGCTTGTCGGCGTGCTGATTATCACAACTCTGGCGACTATTTACCCCGGCATTCGCGCCAGCCAGAAAACCGTCGCCGAAATTCTACGCTACCAGTAAACCAAACAGCCCCGCCGAAGCGAGGCGTTGGCGAACGGCCGATGAGGTGAACGCGCCCTGTCTGACCGTTGCTAATGACCGCGCGGCTCACTATAATTGCCGGGTCGATTTCCATACGATCCAAACTGAAAGAGAACCGTCACTATGAAGCACATGACCAGCGCGCAGGTGCGCGAGGCTTTCCTTGAATACTTTGAAGAGATGCATCACAAGCGGGTTGCCTCGTCTTCGCTGGTCCCCGGCAACGACCCCACCCTGCTGTTCACGAACGCCGGGATGGTGCAGTTCAAAGACGTTTTCCTGGGGCTCGACCAGCGCGACTATTCCCGCGCAACGACCTCGCAGAAGTGCATGCGCGTCAGCGGCAAGCACAACGACCTGGAAAACGTCGGCCCGTCGCCGCGGCATCACACCTTCTTTGAGATGCTCGGCAACTTCAGCTTTGGCGACTATTTCAAGCGCGAGGCGATCCACTACGCCTACGAGCTTCTCACCCGCGTCTACGAGCTGCCGGAAGACCGGCTCGCGTTCACCGTTTTCCACAACGACGACGAGGCGTACAACGTCTGGGTGAACGAGATCGGCGTCGATCCCCGGCGGGTGGCGCGGCTTGGCCCGAAGACGAATTTCTGGCAGATGGCGGAAACCGGCCCCTGCGGCCCGACAACCGAGATCCACTGGGACCAGCGCCCGCAGGAAGGCATCGACGGCATCATCCCCGCGCTTGAGGCGGAGACGGACCGCTTCCTCGAGCTGTGGAACATCGTCTTCATGCAGTACAACCGCACCCAGCCCGATCCCGCGCACACCGGCCAGTGGGACCAGCCGCTGCCCCGCACCGGCGTCGACACCGGCATGGGGCTAGAGCGCATCGTGAGCGTGATCCAGGGCGTCAGCGCGAACTACGACACCGACCTGTTCACCCCGCTGATGGATCGCGTGCAGGAGCTTACCGGCCACTCCGACGCCGAGCGCCAGGCGAACTATGTGGCCTATCGCGTCATTGCGGACCACGCCCGCGCGGCCACGTTCCTGATCGCCGACGGCGTCCGCCCCGGCGCGACCGGCCGCGACTACGTGTGCCGCATGGTGATCCGGCGCGCGGTCCGTTTTGGCAGCAAGATCGGCTTCGAGGAACCGTTCCTGGCCGAGATCGCGGACGTCGTGATCGACCAGATGGGCCAGCACTACACCGAGCTTCCGGAGCGCCGCGAAGCGATCCGCCGCACGATTACGAACGAAGAAGTGCGCTTCCGCCGCGCGATGGACCGCGCGCTGACCGAGCTGGCCGAAATGCTCGACGGGCTGCCCAAAGGCGGCGAGCTTTCCGGCGAGCTGGCGTTCCGGCTGCACGCCGAAAAGGGCCTGCCGCTTGAGATCACGCGGGACATCGCGCAAGAGCAGGGCTACACCGTCGACGAGGCGGGCTTCCGCGAGGCGCAGACGCGTCACGAGGAAATCAGTCGAGGGCAGGATGGCGGCGCGTTTGGCGCGATCGTCACGCCCGAAGCGTATCAGGCCGCGCTGAACACGCTGCGTCAGGCCGGTCGGCTGAACGGCGGCGTCCGCCAGGAGCAGTACGGCCCGCTAAGCTGCGACGCCACCGTGCTCGCAATCCTACGCGACGGCGAGCTCGTCGAGCAGGCGCAGGCGGGCGACACGGTCGAGGTCGTGCTCGACGTGACGCCGTTCTACATCGAATCCGGCGGCCAGGTGAGCGACACCGGCGTGCTACAAGGCGCCGACTGGACAATCGACGTGGAAGACGTGCGCCAGCCGGTCGGCGGGCTGATCGTGCATCGCGGCGAGGTGGTCGAAGGCCAGCCGCGCCCCGGCGATCGCTGCACCGCGCAGGTTGACGGCGAACGGCGGCTGGACATTATGCGCAACCACACCGCGACCCACCTGCTCCACGCCGTGCTGCGCCAGGTGCTCGGCACGCACGTCCAGCAGCGCGGCTCGCTGGTCGCGCCGGACCGGCTGCGCTTCGACTTCAGCCACGACCAGCCTATCACGCCGGATGAGCTCGACACCATCGAGCATCAGATCAACGAGGCGATCCTGGCGAACATGCCCGTCGTCGCGGTGTGGAAGGATCTCGCAACGGCGCGGGCTGAGGGCGCGATGGCGCTGTTCGGCGAGAAGTACGGCGAGCGCGTCCGCACGATCAACATCCTGCGGGACGAGTCCGACCGTTTCAGCTACGAGCTTTGCGGCGGCACGCACGTCGACCAGACCGGCGTGATTGGCCCGTTCGTGATCACCAGCGAGGGCAGCGTGGCGCAGGGCATCCGCCGTATTGAGGCGCTGACCGGGCGCGGCGCGGAAGCGTACATTCGCCGCCACCTGCGCCAACTTGACGAAGCGGCGACCCGGCTCGGAACCACGCCGGAGAGCGTCGCCCCGCGTGTTGAGACGCTGCTAGACGAGATCAAGGCGCAGCAGGGCGAGATCGCGCGCCTGCGGCGCCAGCTTGCGCGCGTCCAGTTCGAGGCGTTGCTGAACGAGGTCGAGACAGTCGGCGACGCGAGCGTGCTGGTGGCGGAAGTTCCGCCTACCGCGCCCGAAACGCTGCGCGAGATGACCGACTGGTTCCGCGATCGCGTGTCGAGCGGCGTGGTCGTGCTCGGCATGGTGGCGGATGGCGGCAAGCCGCAGTTGATCGCGGCCGTGACAAAGGACCTGACCAAACGCATCCACGCGGGGAACATCATCCGCGCCATCGCGCAGACGATCGGCGGCGGGGGTGGCGGCCGTCCGGACATGGCGCAGGCGGGCGGCAAAGACCCCGATCGCCTGTCCGAAGCGCTGCGCCAGGCGTCGGAGCTGGTCCGCGAGGCGCTCGAAAGCTAAAGACAGCCAAAGCCTGCTAAAAGCAGCGATAAAGCAAGAGCATAGGGAGTAGGGAATAGGGAATAGGGAGTAGGGAATTTCCTACTCCCGACTGCCTACTCCCTACTCCCTGCTTTTCGCTGTCCTTTGCTGTTCTTGGCTGCTCTTTGCTCCTGTGCTACAGTACGCGCCATGAAACCCACCCTGCACGTGCTGCGACTCGAACCGCACGACGACGTTCTTTCGATCCGCGACCGGCTGACGTTCATCCGCTCGACGCATGTGCTGCTCGTCTGGCCGGACGGCGGCATGACCTTTCCACGGCGCAAGCTCGATCTGCTGCTCGTCCAGCGGCAGGCGCAGAAGATGGCAATGCGCCTCGCGCTCGTCACGACCGATCCGGACGTGATAGAATATGCCCGCGACCTGAATATCTCGGTGTTCCCGACGATCGACGCGGCGCGCCGCACCCGCTGGAAAAAGCCGCGCTCCAAAGTCTTCACCACGCGCCTGCAAGATCCGGTCCTGCGTGCCGAGCGCGCCGAACACGCCGCCTGGCTGGCGGAGCGTGCCGCGATGCGAGCCCGGCGCTCGTCCCGGCTGGGGCGGTGGATCGTTTTTCTGCTGTTGATCGGCGCGCTGGCGGTGGTGTTCTGGGTGGTGGCACCGAGCGCCACGGTCCGGCTGACGCCCGCGACCGACCAGATCGGCGTGACGGTCGCCATCACAGCCGATCCTGAACTATCAGATGTGGACATCGAAAACGCGCGGATGCCCGCAACTGTCGTCTCGCTGGAAGCGACCAGCCACGTCACGATTGAATCGTCGGGCCGCGAAGACGCCGGGGCCACGCTTGCCCAGGGCCGCGCCCGCCTCACTAATCTGACTGACGGCCCGCTGATCGTCCCCCCCGGCACGATCCTCGCCACTGGAGACACCTTCCCCGTGCGCTTTGAGACGCTTGAGGAAGTGATCCTGCCAGCCGGGGAAGCCGCCGCCAGCGACGTGAGCATCCGCGCCTTACAGGAGCACGCCGGGACGCAAGGGAACGTCCCGCCCGGCGCGATCACGCGCGTCGAAGGCAATCTGGCTGGCGCGCTGGCGGTCACCAACCCCAACGCAACCGTCGGCGGCACGTTCCAGGAGCGGAAAATCGTCACCGAGGCTGACCACAGCCGCCTGCTCGTGCTGGCTCGCCAGCAGGTGTTGCAGCGCGCCCGCGACCTGTTGCTCCACCAGTACAGCGGCGATCAGTTCCTGGTGCCCGGCTCGGTCACGATTATCGAGGAACGCCCCGCCTGGACGACCTACAGCGCGGTAGTAGGCGAAACGGTCGATAGCGTTAGCCTGGACCTGCGGGCGCGCGTCCAGGCGGTGATCGTGGACGAACGCCTCGCGCGGCAGGTGGCGTATGCAGGACTGCGCCCGCGTATCCGGCCGGGGTTGCAGGTCGCCCCCGGGGCGCTGACCTTTACGCGCGGCGCAATCCAGCAAATCGAGCCAAACGGCCGCGTGACGTTCCTGATGGACGTACGCGGGAGCAGCACGATCGCGATCGACGCCGACGCCGTGCGCGAGCGGATCGCCGGGACGAGCGTCGCCGAGGCGCGCCGCCGCCTGGAGCGCGAGTTGGTGCTGGAGCCGAATTACCCGCCGGAGATCGACGTCTGGCCCGGCATTTTCGGGCGGCTGCCGGTGCTGCCAATGCGGATTCGCGTCGAGGTGGCCCAGCCGTGAGCGACGAGCTGTTCCCCGGACGGTTGCTCGGCGTGGATCACGGTCTGAAGGTCATCGGGCTGGCGCTCTCCGACCCGACCGGCTTGCTCGCCCGCCCGCTCGAC
Source organism: uncultured Anaerolineae bacterium (assembly GCA_966250245.1). Classification (GTDB taxonomy): domain Bacteria; phylum Chloroflexota; class Anaerolineae; order Aggregatilineales; family Aggregatilineaceae; genus DYGX01. Next base: position 4,746 of record CBINGT010000052.1, on the reverse strand, counting down.
CTGATTCGCCGCACGTCCAAGCGCGAGGATTTTGCGCGTATCAACCAGGTGATCGCAGCGCATGACGTCGTGGCGGTGGTCGTCGGGTTGCCAGTGTCGCCGCCGGAGATCACGGCCTATACCCAGGCGGACCGTGTGCGGCTGTGGGCGTCGCGACTGGCGGCAGCGGTGGACGTGCCGGTTTATCTGTGGAACGAGCGCTATTCGACGCAAGAAGCCGAGGAACTGCTGGCCGAGGCTGGGCGCGAGCGCCCTGAGCGGATCGACGCAGTCGCGGCGGCGGTGATCTTGCAGGAGTTCCTCGACGCGCGGCGCGCAGGCGAGCCGTGGCCGGAACCGGTCGCCCCGGCGCGCGAGTGAGCGATCGCGGAGCGGCGGAAAAGCGTCGAGAAGCGCCGTCCGATTACAGCTATCATGAAGCGGTTAGCGGTTAGCAATGAGCGATTAGCAAGAGCAAAATACCGGCACTTCACCCCTTACCCCCCGGCCCCTGTCAGGGGTAAGGTTCTCGGAGAGCCTGCTTCGAGCTTCCTGATCGCTCTAATCACTAACCGCTAAAAGCTAGCCGCTAATCGCGAACTGCTCGACTACTGGCCTCAGGAGACAGCCTTATGGAGCCAGCACCCGCACCACCGTCTCGCACCCTGCTCGGCATCGTCCTCGCGCTCGTTCTGGCGCTGGGGCTGGTGGCGTGCGTCGCAGGGGTGGGCCTGTTCCTCTGGGCGCGGCAAGACGGTCTGAACCCGATCCGCGCGATCCAATTGCGGATTACGCTCGCACAACGCGAGGACGAGCTCAACACGCCCGCCGGAAACAGCGAGGAATTCCAGCGTTTCGAGGTTGCCGGGGGCGATTCGGCGTATGCCATCGCGTCGAAATTGCTGGCGCAGGGGCTGATTACCGACGCCGATCTGTTCGTGGACTACGTGCAATATCACCGGCTGGATAGCCAGCTTGAAGCCGGGACATTCTACCTGCGCAACCGCCAGACGATCCCCGAGATCGCGCGCGCCCTGACCGACGCCAGCGCGGCAACCGTGCCGTTCCGCACGCTGGCGGGCTGGCGCATCGAGGAGATCGCCGAGGTGATAGACAGCAATCCGCTGCTCGATTTCAGCGGGGCGAACTTCCTGGCGGTGGTCGGGCGCGGCGCGCAAATCCCGGCCGACTTCAAGAGCCACAACGGGATCCCGGACCAGATGAGCAACGGCCAGCCGCCCTCGCTCGAAGGCTTCCTCTATCCGGGCACCTACCAGCTTCGCCCCGGCATCACGCCGGAAGAACTGCGCGACGAGATGCTGGCCGCGTTCAGCGCAGCGGTGGGCGACGAGTTCTACGCGCAGGCCGAGCAGCAAGGGCTGACGATGTACGAGGTGGTCACGCTGGCGTCGATCGTGCAGCGCGAAGCGGTCGAGCCGTCCGAGGCGCCCCGTATCGCGGCGGTGTACCTCAACCGCCTGCGCCTGCCGATGCGCCTCGACGCCGACCCAACCGTGCAATACGCCATCGGCAACTCGCGCAATCCTGACGAATGGTGGCCCCCGCTCACCCAGGCAGATTACTATGCGACCGCCGGGCTGCAAAACCAGTCGTACAGCACGTATCTGAACGAGGGACTGCCGCCGGGGCCGATCAATTCGCCGACGCTTGGATCGATCCGCGCCGTGCTCGAAGCGCCGCAAACCGACGAGTACTATTTCCGGCTCGGCTGCGACGACCGCACACACGTATTCTTTGGGCTCGACCAGCAGGCGGAACACGCCGCGTTCACGTGCCCGTAGCAGCGGCGTGCAGATTCCAACAAAAAAGACGGCCCCTGGCCGTGAAAGGCTTCTAGGGGCCGGCTCAACTGCTGTAAGTTGCAGCGAACGGGCAGGCGGGCGCTAGCTCTCGCCGCCTTCGCCACCTTGATCGTCGTCCATTTCACGGACGACCTGGATCTGCACGCGGGTCACCAGGGCAGCCAGCGCGCCGAGCGCCGCCATAACCGGTGCAGCGAGCGCGAACACACCGCCCGCGACCACGCCCACCGTGAGCGGGATCTCCAGGTTATATTTGCCATTCGGATCCTTGATGATCAGACGGCGCACGTTGCCTTCCTGGATCAGGTCGCGCACGCGGTCTAGCAACTGGCGGCCCTCAAGCTCGATGTCTTCCACAAACGTCCGCTTTTCACCCTGAGGGTCTTGCGATTGGCCTGACTGTTCACCCATCGTTAGCGCTCCTTCTATGATATTCAGGATTTGTAGGGCGGTTTGGGCTCGCGTAACGGCCCGTACAATTCCAAACATAGCCCACCCCCGAATTCAATCGTCTCCGTAGATCGTATCATAGAACGCTGCCAGCGGCGGCACTTCTTCGGCTGCGATTTCCAGCGCCGCCTCTAGCTGGGACCTGGCACGGACAAGTCGCCCCTCTTCGTTGGCGTGAATGGTGAAAGCGGGTGCGTCAGCCTCGATCCGGTCCCCGACCTTCACATGCGTCACGACGCCGACCGCCGGATCGATCGGGTCTTCCTTCTTCTCGCGGCCCGCGCCCAGCTCAAGCGTCGCCTGGGCCACGCGCAGCGCGTTCACCTGAGACACCCATCCGCTACGCGGCGCAGGGATCACTTCGTGCAGGCGGGCTTGCGGCAGCAGGGCCGGATTGTCCACCATGCGGACGTCGCCGCCCTGTGCCTGGACCAGCGCGCGCAGCTTGTCGAATCCGGCGCCGCTGTCGAGCAGCCCTTCCAGTTCCGCCCGCGCTTGCTCGAAGGCATCGGGCGCAGTGTCCTGCCGCCCCAGGCGGAGCATGTGCGCCGCGACGGTCAGGCAATGCTCGCGCAGGTCCGCCGGGCCGCCGCCGCGCAACGTCTCGATCGCCTCGCGCACCTCTAGCGCATTGCCGACCGCCTCGCCGAGCGGTTGGTTCATGTCGGAAATCAGCGCGACCATCTTCCGCCCGGCGCTCACGCCAATATCGACCATAATCTGCGCCAGCGCGCGCGCCTCGTCGACCTCGTGCATGAAAGCGCCAACGCCAACCTTCACGTCCAGCACGATCGCGTTCGCTCCGGCGGCGAGCTTCTTGCTCATGATACTGCTCGCGATCAGCGGCAGGCTCGAGACAGTCGCCGTGACGTCGCGCAACGCATAGAACAGGCCGTCCGCTGGCGCGAGGGACTTCGTCTGCCCGCCGAGCACGATCCCGATCTCGCGCACCTGCCGCAGAAATTCCTCGTCGGAAAGCTGCACGCGATAGCCCGCGATCGACTCCAGCTTGTCAAGCGTCCCGCCCGAAAAGCCGAGCCCGCGCCCGCTCATCTTGGCGACCGGCACGCCCGCCGCCGCGACCAGCGGCAGCACGACGAGCGTTACCTTGTCCCCCACCCCGCCGGTCGAGTGCTTATCGACCGCGTACGGGATGGCGGGCGACAGGTCGAGCTGGTCCCCGCTCTCGGCCATCGCGATGGTGAGATCGACCGTTTCCCGCCGCGACATCCCGCGCAGGTACACCGCCATCAGCCACGCCGCCGCCTGATAGTCCGGGATCGAGCCATTGGTGTATCCCGCGACAAACCAGCGGATTTCCTCGGTCGTCAGTTCTTCGCCGTCCCGCTTCCGGGCGATGATATCGGTTGCGCGCATCGTCCTGTCCTTCATTTACGTATGAATCGCCAAACGGTTCCGCAGCGGGGAGTATAGCACCAGGAGAAGGCCATCGCCTCATGAACTTCTAACTTGACATCGCGCTAGCAGCGTGTAAATTCATAATAGTTTAGATATGAACCTGACAAATCACAGAAAAGGGCAACGCATGACCACCACTAAATCCGCCAAGACCGAAGAACAGGCCGTCGGCCTGCCCTGGCGCGGTCGCGCACAGTACGTGCGCGGGCGCACGCGCAAGCAGCGCCAGGATCAGTACAACTCGCAGATAAAGGTGCTGACCGCTGTGCTGGCAGTCACCCTTGTCGCCGCCGGGCTGTTCATCTATGCCAACTGGCTGGGCGCAGGCAGCACGCAGGCCGCAAGCTGCGCCGACTTCCCCGAGTATTGCGTCCCACTGGCGGGCGGCGTTTCCGGGGGCGGCGAGATGGCGAAGCTTGAGGCGCCGGGTGTCCGCGAGCTGGATGGCGAAGTCACGGCCGCCGAAGGTGTAGTGCGCTCGGTCAACAGCAACTTCATGCCGACCATCGGCAACCCCGAGGCGCCGATCGAGTTTGCGCTCATGGCGGACTATGCCTGCCCGCACTGCCAGAACTATCACAAGGCTGACTTCCAGCAGTTCCTCAACGATTACGTGCTGACCGGCCAGGCGACGATGTCGATCGGCCTGCTGACCGGCACGGGCGGCCAGTACTCGCAGACGGCGTCCGTCGCGGCGCTGTGCGCGGGCGAGCAGGGCGCGTTCTGGGAGTTCAGCGACGAACTGTTCCGCCTGGCCGAGTCGATGGGCGCGTCGAGCGCGTTCAGCCTGTCGCGGCTGCAGGAGTCCGCGCGGGACATGGGGCTCGACTGGGAAGCCATGCGTTCGTGCATCGCCTCGGGCCGCTATGACCCGGTGATGCAGGGCTACACGACCGTGGCGCTGGATGCGGGCGTCACCGGCACGCCGAGCGTCCTGTATCGCGAGCGTGGCAGCACGGTCTGGCGTCAGACCATTCGCGACTACGCGACCCTCGCTGCGCGCACCGAGCAGGCGAACGCCAACGCGGCGGAGTAAGCGCGGCAGTTCAGCGCAGAACCTCACCCCTGGCCCCTC
>CBINGT010000051.1:0-12465 GCA_966250245.1 uncultured Anaerolineae bacterium | reverse complement strand
GCGAACCCGGACCTGCTGTATGTCGGGCAGGAGCTGATCATCCCGGCGGCGGGCCTCTACCAGCCGGATGCCACGACTGCCCCCCCGGCGCCGACGAACACGGGCAAGTCGATCCTCGTCTCGACGCGCGATCAGCGCATCTACGCCTACGAGAACGGGCAGTTGGTCCGCTCGCATCTCGTCTCGACCGGCCTGCCGGACACGCCGACCGTTCTGGGCGACTATCGGATCTATGTGAAGTACGTCGCGGACGACATGCGTGGGCCAGACTACTTCCTGCCGCAGGTGCCGTACACGATGTACTTCTTCCAGGGATACGGCATTCACGGGACGTACTGGCACAACAGCTTCGGCCGCCCGATGAGCCACGGTTGCGTCAATCTGCCAGTCAGCGAGGCGGAGTGGTTCTTCAACTGGGCCGAAGTCGGCACGCCGGTGCGGGTCATCTAGCGCGGCATTGCAGCCAAAGAAAACGGGCCGGAACGTTCATCGTTCCGGCCCGTTGTGATTCCGGGGATGTGTGCCTTACTGTGCGGCGGGCTGCGGGATGGCGGCGATGATGTTCTCAACCACCGGCTCCGCCGGGCTGCCGGTCAGCGGTATGCGATGCAGCGTCGGCGCGACCATGCTTTGCTCTGCCATGAACCCTTCGCGTGTCTGCATGTCGACCGGGTTTGTAAGCAGGCCCTCGATCCATACCTGCGCGCCGGGGATCAGACTGAAATACACCGAGTCGGCGGTCGTGAAGATGCGCCCGATCGCCCAGGCCGTATCGGTTTCGTAGAGCAGCGTTTCCTGCCCGCTGGACGGATCGAGCCGGTAGAGCGCGACGCGATAGCGCGGCACCTGCGAGTCGGGGCCGAGCCGCCCGGCATCGACCATCGCCTGCATCTGCACTGGGTCCACTGCCAGCGGCTCGGGAAGCTGCTCCCGCACGCTGTAGTAGATCGCGCCATCCGCGCCCCACGCAAGCTGGTCGGGCGTCTGACTAGTGGCGATTGGCGTGACCTCAAGCGTCGCCAGATCGACCGTTACTAGTTCAGCCTGGACGGGGAATTGCAGGTAGTTCAGTGCGGCGAAGCGCATCCCATCCGGCGCCATCGCAACACGCGCCAGCCCTGCGCCGAGGCCGGTCGTCTCGCCCGTTTCCAGGTCGAGCAGCGCCAGCCCTGCGCCCTGGCAGCTTACGCTGTGCAGCAGGCCCTGGGCGGTCATTTGCAGGATCAGCTCGTTGCCCATGAACCCGGCATCCATGCTGTAGATCGCGTCCATGGGGAAGGGCGATCCGCCGCCGCAGCCGGTCCCAAACGGGATGTCCGCGATCAACTCCGGCTCGACGCCCGCCTGAAGCGGTTGAGCGTACACGCTGACTGACATCTGCGGCAGCATGGATTCGTCCTGCGCTGGACCGATCTCGCCCGGCGTGAGGTAGACCACGCGGCCATCCGGCAGGAACCCGACCGGCATATAGAGCAGGTTGTCTGCGATCGGCTGCGCCTGTCCGCCCGCTGCGTTGGCCATCATCAACTGATAGCCAGCCGCACCAGGCGCAGTCGCCAGAAACAGCAGGTGCTGGCCGTCAGGCGTCCACTTGAGTTGCGTGGGGAACGCCATGTCGCCGCCCTGGAAGACCTGCACCGGCTCGGTCCCCGCCGCGCCGAACAGGTATACGCTTCCATCGCGGATCCCGCCGAGCAGCGGGACCGTGCCCGTTTGCGCCGCCGCGACAGGTACGCTCAACGTTGCGACGGCGAGCAGCGCAAGGATTAAAGTAAACCAGGGTGTGCGCTTCATAGACGTTTCTCCTGAGCTAAATCGGTTCGGCTTCCTCATAGTAGTGCCGTCGCCGGGCCCGGAACTGCCGCGCTTCCGCCGGTTTGACTACGGTTTCCCAGCGTGATCCATTACGTGCTCAATTGTCGAGTATCGCAGAAATTACGCCACTTTTGGCACCGGTCTCGTTGTGAGGGAACGCTTTCCTTGTTATGCTCTGCGGCGTGTCGATTGCGCCGCGCGCAGGTGGATGGGCGCGGCTGTTTCCGGCAGGAGAAGCCCCGCATGGAACTGAAGCTGAAGCGGCATCCGCAAAGCCCGCTGATGTACCCGAACCCGATGCATCGTTGGGAAGCGCTCAACGTGTTTAACCCGGCTGTGATCCAGCACAACGGGCTGTTTCATATGTGGTATCGGGCGCAGGGCGTGGATTATGTGTCGTCAATCGGGTACGCGGTCAGCGCCGACGGGCTGCACTGGAACCGCTTGACCGAGCCGGTGCTGGCGCCGCACATGGGCGAAGACGACCGGCGCGGCGTCGAGGATCCGCGCGTGACGCCGCTCGATGGCGTGTTCTACATGACGTACACCGCCTATGGGACGCGCACCGTCAATAACAGCCAGTATTTCCCAATGATCGCGCGCTCCGAAAACCTGATCACCTGGGAAGACATCGGCCCGCTGGAGCGCGGCGAGAACAAGGATCACGTCATCTTCCCCGAGAAGTTCGGCGGGCGTTATGTCGCGCTGCACCGCCGCCCGCCTGATATCTGGATCGCGTACAGCGACGACCTGCGGACGTGGACCGATCATCAGAGCATCATGGCGCCGCGCCCCGGTGACAATTGGGATAACAAGCGCATCGGCGCTAACGGCGTCCCGCTGAAGACCGAGCATGGCTGGCTGCTGTTCTATCACGGGTACAATCAGGACCACGTGTACCGGCATTCGGTCGCGCTGCTGGACCTCGACGATCCTACAAAGGTGATCAACCGTCCGGCCGGGTTCATCTTTGAGCCGGAAGAAACGTGGGAGATCAAGGGCGACGTGCCGTATGCGCTGTTTAGCTGCACGAACATCGTCGTGGGCGAAGACGTGTGGGTGTACTACGCCGGGGCCGATCGTGTGATCGGGTTGGCGACCGCCCCGCTCAGCGACGTCATCGAGTACGCCCGGAACGGATAGCGAAAGGGAATAGGGAGTAGGGAGTAGGGAGTAGGGAGCCAATTCCCTACTCCCTGTTTTTTGTTGCGGTGGTTAGCGGGGCGGAAGCACGCGCCACGTTACGATACGCTTGGGCGGCACGTCGAGCGTGACACGTCCGTCCTCGCTCACGTCGAGTGCAGCACCTTCCGGTTCTTCGAGCAGGTTCACCGGCTGCATCGTCGCGACCGGGAAGCCGAACGTCACGCGGGCAGTCTGCGGCTGCTCGCTGCTGTTGTAGAAGCGCACGATCAGCCCGTCACCATCGTCCGCTGGTTTGATCGCGCTCAGCACCAGCGCGGCCGGTTCGAGCGTCACCCATTCACCTTGAGGCGGCAGCGTCCCCGCGCCGGGCACGCACAGCGCCGCGCGCAGCGGTGCCTCAAAGGCGTAGGCTTGTGTGGCGGCTGCGTCTAGCTCGCCGGAGCCGAATGGGATCACGCTGTAGTCAAACGATGCCGGGCCGAGACACTGCGCGCCTGGCGTCGGAAGCTCCGGCCCTGCCTGTCCCACGCGGCAGGCGAAATCATCGCGCGAGAGCCAGCCCACGCAGCGCAACAATGTCAGCGCGATCGCGGTGCCACTGGAATTCTCGCGGAGTAGCTCGTATTCTGGCAGCCCGCGCGCGGCGATCATCAGCCCGCCGCTCGCCCCTTCGACGGCGACAAACGCGCGCATGGCGTTGGTCGGCTGCGGCTGCTCCACCCAGCCGGTCGTGTCCTCAACGGGCAGCGGGCCGCGCCGCAGGCGGTCGAAGTGCCCATCCACGATCGCCGTGTGCGTAGCGATCCCAGTCGGGAACACGACGCGCAGCCGGTGATCGCGCGCCCGGTTCTCAAGCTCGGTGTGGATGTCTACACGGCGCGTGCCGCGCGGCAGGCGAGCGGTCACCTCGACCGGCAGATCGACCGTGTCGACTGAGCGTGCGGCGCGATCGTCAGTCAGCCCGACCGGCAGCCGGTACATGAGGCGAACGCGCAGATAGTCGTCGCCGCGCTCGATCCGGGGCGGCAGCGCGGGGAGCGTCACCAGGCTGTCACGCTCTGGCGGGCAATAGTTGTACTCGTCGCCCCGGTCGCCGCCATCCAACAGCCGGTTCAGCCCGGCGAAGCGCTGTCCGGTCGCCTTGTCGATGACGGTCAGCGTGCCGGTGTGGGGGGCGACTTCCAACCGCAGAAACTCATTTTCGACCCAGTTGTCTTGTGTCCCTGTAGGGGCGGGGGTTGGCGTGGGCTCGCTGGGCGCGTGCCCCAGGCGGAAAGCGCGGTAGCCCACGCCAGGCACGTCAGGCGCGTGGAACGTCAGCGTGCGGCGCACCGCGAAATAGGTCGTCAGCGCGCACTGCTCGATCGGCCGCTCCGCAATCCGGGCGCGCAGGTCGCGTGCCAGCCGGAACAGCCCGTTCGCGTCGCGGGGATGCGACTCGGTCAGCACGATCTCGGCGCGCGCCTCGTCACCGTCGAGCCACACGCGCACGTCGCGGATCAGGCGGGAGCGGTACGCACCCACTTCTATCGCTCGCAACAACGCCTCAAAGCCCGCCGCGTCGAGCGTGCGCGTCTCCAGCAGAGGATCGGCGGCGTCTTCCCACGTGCAGAGCAGGGCGTCGCCGTTCGCGTCCAGCACCACAGGGCGGCGATCCGGCGGCTGCCACGGCACTTCGACCGCGACCGTCTCGCCGCGAGCGCCGGGCGTGGGATTGAAGACGATGATCGCCAGATCACCCGGCACGGCGGTCACCGCGAAGTCGGGCGTATCCTGCTCCGGCTGTGGCGTGGGGAGCGACGCCGCGTCGATTTGCGCGCCCAACGTCTGCAAGCACTCGTCAATCACACCGCTCGCGATCTGCTCCGCCCAGTCGAAGCGGGTGCGCATCTCTTCGTGGACCTGATCGATCGAGCAGCCACAGATTGAGTCGTGCGGGTGGTTCTCGATCAGCGTGCGCCACGCGCGCCAGACCTCGCCGCGCCGGTCTTTTCCGGTCAGCGCACGACTGAGGGCGCTCAGCGGCTCGGCGTAGCGGGTGAGAAGCGTCTCGCAGGCGTGGTTGCGCTGCTTGATCCACATCCGCGCGGACAGCACGCCCGGCAGCCGGTGATGGCGGCGCGGGGAGCACAACTCCCCGTACACGACTGGCAGATCGTCGTGCGAGGCGATCGCTTGCTGAACGGCGTCTGCGAACTGCGGCAGCGTCCCGTGACGGAGCACCGCGTGCCCCGCCAGCCGTGCGTTCGCCTCGCGGATCAGGGCGGGAAGCTCCGGCTGTGGCGGCATGTGGTCGGTCCCATTGAGCAGAAGCAGGTGACCGCTGCGCGTGTGAGGCGCCATCCGCTCGATTTGCCGCTCGACCGACGCGAGGAACGCATCTGGATCGGTCGGCACCCACTGGAAGTTGTCGTACCCTTCGCGCAGGTAAAGCGCCAGGACGCGCGTGCCGTCCGGCGCATCCCACCAGAGCTCAAGCGGCTCCTCGGATAGCCCACGCCGGAAGACCGCGACGCGAATCCCCGCGCCCGCCAGGATCTGCGGAAGCTGGCTGATGTGTCCGAACGGGTCCGGCGTGTAGCCGACCGGCATCCGTGCGCCGAAATCGGCGCACACTCGCGCGCCGAGCATCAGGTTGCGGACGGTCGACTCGGGCCCGACGAGAAATTCGTCTGGCAGGATGTGCCACGGCCCGATCAGCAGGCGGCCCTCAGCGATCAGGCGGCGCAGATCGGCTTCGCGCTCGGGGCGCATTTCGAGATAGTCCTCGAGGATGATCGTCTGCCCGTCCAGTAGAAAGCTGTGATAAGTGGGATCTGTGTCGAGGATCGTGAGGACGTCATCGATCAACCGCACCAGGCGCAGGCGAAAATCCTGAAAGGTGCGATACCACTCGCGGTCCCAGTGGGTGTGTGATACGACCGTCAGGGTGAGAGGCGACTCAGCCATAGCGACTCACTTTAGATACAACGGATTGGTTAAGGCGCGCAGTTCCTGCGTGTTGCCTTCAATTTCGACAAGCTGCGCGCGGATGTAGGGCGACGGCCCGGCGTCGATCGTCAGGTCGAGCCGCTCGTCGTCGCCGTGCACGGTCTGCTCGACGGCGCAGCCCTGCGCGGTGAGCACCTGCAACGTCAGGCCATCGCCGCTGCGAACGTCCAGCGCGATCGGGACCGCGCCATCCGCCGGGCGGGCGATCGTGTCGCCCATCAGCGCATCACCGCTGCGAAGGATCAGGCGCGGCCCCTCGGGGCGAGCGCTGATCGTCGCGTGCCCGGCGCGCAGACCGCTCAGCAGCGCGGCCGGGGAAGGCGGGTCCGGACAGTAGATCCAGGTGGTCGGCGTGCCTATGCGTACGATCTCGCCGGGGCCGCTGCGCAGCCGGTGGGCGTCGCTGCCGCCTACCGCGACAAGCCGCTCACCCTCGCGCAGACGCGCTTCCCAGAACGCCAGCGCTTCGGAGTTGAACAGCACCCACGGGCCGTTCCAGACCTCGACGCAGTGATACCCGTGCGAGTCGGCCAGCTCCCACGGCGGGCCGTAGGTGCGCGGGTGGTTGCACGACACCAGATAGCCGCGCTGGGCGGCCTGCTCGATCGCGGCGTTGAGCGCGGGCGTGGTCAGCGTGCGGAAGTCGATCCAGTCGGACGCGCCCCAGACGTTCCAGTGGCCCTTGTACGTGGTGACCTCAAAACCGGGGATCAGCGCGATCGGCTGTGGGCCGAGCGCCGCGAGCGCCTGCAGGTGGCTGAGCGAGTTGTGGTCAGTGATCGCCAGGAAGTCCAGCCCCAGCGCTAGCGCCGCCGCGATCACGTCCTCGACCGTACTGTCGCCGTCGCTGTGCTGCGTGTGACAGTGTAGCTCCCCGCGATACCAGCCATCCTCGCGCCGGGCGATCGGCGCGGGCTCGCTGCTGAGGCGCAGGCGGGGCGGGTCGACCGCTTCGGCGGCGGTATCCGTCTCGCGGGTGAAGCGCAGCGTCACGCGATACTGGCACCCGTCCGGCGCGATCTTGTACAGCCCGAGCAGGATATGCCACGTGCCGGGGTGGAGCGGGCCCGCCAGGTATGCGGGGGTCGCAGCATCCGGCGTGATGAAAAACTCCGAGCGGGCGCTGCCGCTCCAGCCGCGAAAACCGTCGGTCAGGAAGTCAGCGCCGCGCTCGTCAAAGATGCCGATGTCGATGGTGTTGCCGCCGGTCAGGTGCGGGTCCGAGCCGATGGGATTGCTGTAAGCGTACGTGACATCCAGCCGCACTACGTCCGGCGGCATCTCAAACGGCACAGGGTAATAAGTCCCGGCCTGTGAGGCGGGGACCCATCCTTCCAGCACGCGTTCAATCACTTCAGGCGAGCCGGTCATTGCAAGCGGTTTCCATCCGCGCCGTACACGAAACTCCACTCCAGCGCCGGTTCCAGCCAGACGCGATCCGGCAGGGAAGGCGGTTCGTCCTGGAACAGGCGCACAGTGAGCAGCTTCGGCCCCACACGCACGTTGACCAGCGTTTCGCCGCCCATCGGCTGCACGACGTACAACTGGCCGGGGATGGCGAACGGGTGCGGCTCGGTGTGGATCGTGATGTGCTCTGGGCGGATGCCAAGCGTGATCGATTCGTTTTCCTGCGGCGGGCGGGACAGCCGCTCATACACGCGGCGCACGTCGATCACCGTCTCGCCGTCCTCGGCCACGAATTGCCCCTGGCTGACCAGCGCCTTCCCGCCAAGCAGGTTCATCGGCGGGCTGCCGATAAACGAGGCGACGAACGTGTTCGCCGGGTTGCGATAGACGTCCAGCGGCGCGCCGATCTGCATGATCTTGCCGAGCCGCATGACGACGATCCGGTCCGCCAGCGCCATCGCCTCGGCTTGGTCGTGCGTGACGTAGACCGAAGTCGCGCCAAGCTCGTTTTGCAGGTGCTTGAGGAACGCGCGCGCCTCAAGCCGAAGCTGCGCGTCGAGATTTGAGAGCGGCTCGTCAAACAGGAACGCGACCGCCTGATGTACCACCGCGCGCGCCACCGACGCACGCTGTTGCTGGCCGCCGGAAAGCTGCGACGGGCGGCGCTCCAGCAGGTCTGCGATCTGCAATTCGCGGGCAACTTCGGTCACGCGCTGCGCCCGCTCCCGTTTGTTGACGCCGCGCACCTTGAGCGGGTAGCCGATGTTTTCGAGGATCGTCATGTGCGGGTAGAGCGCATAGTCCTGAAAGACCATCGCGACGTCGCGCGCGGCAGGCGGCAGGTAGGTAACGTCGCGGCCACCGATGGTGATGCGCCCCGAATCCGCGATCTCCAGTCCCGCGATCAGGCGGAGCGTCGTGGTCTTGCCGCAGCCAGACGGGCCGAGCAGCGCGACAAACTCGCCCTCGCCAATGGTCAGGCTCACATCGTTGACGGCGACGACGCTCCCGAAGCGTTTCACCACATGATCAAACGTAATTTGACTCATTCGGAACCAGTCCAATCAGCTCTTAATGCCGCCGAAGAAGCGGAAGCCAAAGCGCCAGTTGACGATCAGGTATAGCAACAACACCGGAATGGTGTACAGGAAGGCGTACGCCGACAGCAGCGTGATGTTCGGCGTTCCGGCCTCGGTGTAGAACGAGTAGAACGCAATCGAGGCGGGCATGTGCTCCGGGCTGCGGAGCAGAACCGATGGGATCAGGAACGCGCCCCACGCGTTGACAAACGCCCAGATCGCGACGACCATCACCCCCGGCCGCACCAGCGGAAACGCCACGTCGCGGAACATGCGAAACGACGACGCGCCCGCAACCAGCGCCGCCTCTTCATACGAGCGCGGGATCGAGTCGACAAAGTCGCGCATGATGAAGATCGCGGACGGCAACAGCCCGCCGGTGATTACCAGGATCACGCCGAGATAAGTGTCGATCAGCCCGAGGTTGAAGATCAGCAGAAACAGCGGGACCATCGCCGCCGTGCCGCTGACGACTGACGAGAACAGGATTAGGACGTACACCAGGACGTTCCGGCCAGGGACGCGCGTGCGCGACAGCCCATACGACGCCAGCGTGGCGATCGATGCGACCAGGATCATCACGCCGCCACCAATAATCATGTTGTTGACCGCGAGGGCGCGGATCGCGAACCGGTTGTTGAACACCGTCTTGAAGTTCGCCAGCGAGAACTGCTCCGGGATGGTGACGGACAGGTTCGCCTGGGTGCTGAATGGGGCGGTCAGCAGCCAGAGGAGCGGCAGGGCGAAGAACGCGCCAATGATGATCGAGAACACCAGCAGCAGCCCGCGTGAGACCGCCTTGCGAAGCTGGTAGCGGTTCATGCTTCAACCCTCCGGCGGCGGATCATCAACAGGTATATGATGGCGAGCGCGAAGTTGATCAGCATCATCACCACCGCGATCGCGCCACCCTTGCCAAATTCGTGCGTGCCCTGAAAAGCGGTGCGATAAGTGTAGATCGACACCAGTTCGGTGCGGCGGGTGGGGCCGCCACCGGTCAGCAGGTAGGGCGTAAACACGTTGAAGGTCCACAGCGTGATCAGGATCAGGTCAGTCAGGATGTGACCGCGCAGCAGCGGGAAGAAGATATCGCGGAACTTCTGCCACGCGTTCGCCCCGGCGACCTCAGCCGTTTCAATGTAGGACGGCGGGATCGTCTCCAGCGCAGACGAAAACAGCAGCATCGAAAACGCCGCCCCGCGCCAGGAGTTAAACAGAATGATCGACTCCAGCGGATAGTCGAACAGCCAGTCTGGCCTGCCGAGGCCGACTGCATCGAGGATGGTGTTGAGCGTGCCGAATTCCCAGTCGAGGTAGGCGACCCAGGTGAACGCGACGACCGTTTCGGGGATGATCCACGCCAGAATGACCAGCGTGTAAACTGCTTCGCGCAGGAACCCCTTCTTCCGGTAAAACGCCCACGCAATCAGCAGCCCAAGCCCGACCTGCCCGATCAGCGCCGACCCTGCCACGAAACGCGCGGTGATCATCAGCGCGCTGCCAAACTCGCCCCGGCGCATCCACCGGTCGAGGTCGAACAGGCGCTTGTAGTTGTCCAGCCCGACCCAGTCCGGATTAGGAGCGGTGGCGCCCAGCAGCGTCTGGTTCGTGAAGCTGAGGACAAACACGCGCACGAAGGGGTACAGTAGAAAGACAGCGACGAAGATCAGTGCGGGCAGCAGAAACAAAAGCCCGACCTTCGCTGAAAAAATCGCTCTACGTTCCACAATGCCCTCTCATGAGGTAAGGGCCAGACTCGCTCGGAGCCTGGCCCATTGTTCCACGCGTCGGGCGAGACTACTCGATCGGGATGCGAATGACGTTCTCTTCGCCCACCAGCTCCGTGACCGCGTCGTCGTACGCCTGCATGGCCTCTTCCGGAGTCATTTCGCCGGAGATGACCCGCTCGGTCATAAGCTGCGCCTCGATCGAGATCTGCGGATACTCAGGCAGCATCGGGCGGACCGTCGTAACAGGCAACAACGCCTCGGCCATCGCGGTCATCACCGTGTCGCCCGCCACTGCCACGTCATCGCGGAAGCTGATGCGAGGCTGGATCAGCTCAAACGCGCGCGCCGCATCCCGGCTCGCCATGTACGACAGCAGCGCCCACGCGAGATCCGGGAACTCGGTGTTGGGGTTGATGACCCAGCCGGTGCCGCCGGAGATCGTCACGAAGTCCTGCCCGTTGTAGCCTGCGCCGGGCTCCTTGGCGGGCATCATCGCCCAGCCTACCAGCTCGTCCCGGTTTTCGAGCGAAGTTTCCGTGCCGGGTGCGAGGACTGACCGCCAGAAGAAGTCGCCCTCGACCAGCATAGCGATGTTTCCATCGCGGAACTCGAGGAACGAGCGGTTGCGGCCATCCTGCAGAAGCTGCATGCGGGCGTCGCCGAGTTCCTCATCGACGTAGATGGTCTTGTAGAAGTTGAGCGTGTCGAGGATGGCCGGGCTGCTGACGATCCACTTGTTCTGCTCGAAGTCGTACATGTGGTGGCCCGCGCCAAGCAACGCCATGAAGTAGCCCTGCATCGTCGTGGCTTCGCCCATTGGCGTTCCGGCGTTGATCTGGATCGGGATCGGCACGCCAGCTTCCTTCAGAGCACGCGCGGCCTCAAGAATCTCTTCCCACGAGGTCGGCTGCCAGGGTACTTCGATCCCCGCCTGCTCGAACAGGTCGATGCGGTAGAAGATCTGGCGCACGTCCGTGCCGCTCGGGATGCCGAAGACCTCGCCCTGATAGCTCAGGAGCGCTTGAATACCGGGGCTGATGTGGTCCCAGCCTTCCCAGTCATTCACCTCAGGGCCGACGACTTCCTCAAGCGGTTGCAGCAGGCCCGCGCCGACGAATTCCGGCACCCAGAAGCCGTCGAACGCCATGATGTCGTAGCCGCTGCCGACGCTCAGGTCGAGCGCGTACTGTTCCTTCAACTGCTCATCGCTTCCGCCGAACTCGACCAGCTCGACGGTGACCTCTTGGCCTTGGTCGGCCATGGCCTCTTCAAAGGTCGGGATGACGTAGGTCGTCAGCCAGACAACCAGGTTATTGTTGACACCGCCTGCCACGCAGCGGCACGTGATGGTCAGTGTAGCGGGGCCGTCTTGCGCCAGGGCGGGGGCGGCGACGCCAAGCGCGCCGAATGCCAGACTGAGCGCCAGCAAGACAGTGAGCACAAGTCGAGATCTAGACATGGGTTTCTTTTGTCCTTTCCGTAAGCAACTCTAAGGTCGGGCGCCGCAAAAGGCGCATACCTGTCGCGCAGCGTAACGCTATCCAGCGAGCGTTACACGTGCTCCTGCTCGGATGACTTCCCAACTGCCGTCTCGGTTGATACTGGAATTACTGCGCCGGTTGCATCCTCCTTTCCCCCTGCGGGAGCCGTCGAATTGCGAATGACAAGCTGGGTAGGAAGCAGCGTCCAGATGTCCTGCGCCGGCTCGCCTTCGATCAGGGCCAGTAGGCGACGCGCGGCTTCCTTCCCGATGCTCATCGGGTCTTGCGCGACGGTTGTCAGCGGTGGGTCGATATGTTCCGCCAGCGCGAGGTTGTCGAAGCCGACGATCGATAGCTCGTCGGGTACGCGCACGCCCGCCAGCGCCGCCGCCCGGATGACGATGAACGCCATCAGGTCGTTCATTGCGAAGATCGCCGTGGGCCGGTCCGGGGCGCTCAGCAGGTCCGCGACGGCTTCGATCGTTCGGGTCTGGAAGTCCGTCGAGGAAGAGAACGTCTCGTCCATCTCATCGAGGGCACCCGAGATCTCCTCTCCGTCCATCTCCTCCAGATGGACCTTGCTCTCCTCCGCCTGCTTCTGCAGCGCGCGGGACTCCTTGATGAGCCCCCGCATGACGTCGAAGAAGGTGTTGACGTGCTTGGTGGACGGCTCGGGGATGGTCCCCGACGCCCGAGCTCCCGCGCAGCCGCCAGGCAACGGCGATGGCGACGGCGCGACGCAGGCGGGGCCCCACGTCGAGGTCGCGGTCACGCTGCCGGTGACCAACCGGTTCACCTATCGCGTGCCACCGTTGA
>CBINGT010000050.1:0-12536 GCA_966250245.1 uncultured Anaerolineae bacterium | reverse complement strand
GGCTGCTGCGATGGGCGCTCCACGAGGTCCTCTCCGATGCCGGATTTCAGGTGCACGATCGCGGCGTCGACCGAACCATCCAGCTTGCGGTCGGACGGGCTGACCGTCCCGATATCGTCACACGCGCAGCAACAGCAGGTGGTGTATTCCGGCTGGCCCATCTCGATCGTGTTCGTCGCGCCACCAGCCTCGACGACGTGCGCGTTGGTCAGCGCGACGATTTCCTGCGTGCCGTTCACCTGCGCGAAGCAGCCGAGCGTGCCCTGTCCAGCCGGTAGCTCGTTGTCGATCTGGATGCCACCCTTGAGCGGCCTGTATTTGTTGGAATCGAACGTCGGCGTCGGCACATCGGACTCGATCACGTCCGTCTTCACGCCGAGAACTTCGTCGGGGATCACCGCTTCCGGCGCCAGTTCAGACTCCGGCAGTTTTTTGGCGACGTAGACGCGCCACGAAAGGTCATTCGTCAGATCGCCGCTGCTCTCCTTAATCCCGATCTCGACCGATATGACGCCGGGATATTGTTTGAGGATGGCGCGGGCCTCGTCCAGCATGCCCAGCAACCGGTCGTGTTCCTGCATCCATTCGTCGCGTGTTTTCATCCTGCACGTCCTCAACAAACCTTCACCAGCGAAAGCGGAGTCTTTCCGTTCAGAAGGGGCGGGCATGCGGCGCAGGCGGCGAAAGGCTGCCCGGCGCGAGCGAATCACGCGGGGCGGGCGCTCTGGCGCCAGGGTGATCGTCAGTGGGAGAGCGGATCGCCGCGAAAGTCAGCAGGCGGGAGAAAGGTTTGGCTGAGAGGGGAGCCGTCGCAGAAGGATGCACCGTCGCATGAGGCGCGGAAAATGGGAGCAATGCAAGCTGCGATGAATGACGGTGCATGGCCTCATAGTCCGTGTGATCGGCGTGCGAGTGCGATTACTATTGGCCGTGCGATTTTGTTTATGTTGAATGCGCGTCTTGCTTAACTGCTTGTTGGGCGCAGCGCGGGAGCGCCTTGCGCCATACGGGCGATCTTCCTTTCTTCCGGCATGTAGCGATCACTAAGCAACCCGGTTACGGGTTTTTGTATTGTAGCACGGTTCATTTATCCGAGAACCCGCTACGCCCCATTTTTTATGATTTCTATACACTCAAAGACACTTCGAGCGGAAATATCACACATCATCAGAATTTACGTTTTTCAAGGTTGCTCAATTTCCGTTTCTCGGGATCTTGGCGTATCATTATGCACCAGGGGGTACGTTCCGCGCATAGATATTCTGTGACAGAAAGCACAAAACAATCCTAGATGCTTGACAAGACGGCATTTCCGCCTTATTCTTAGAATGTGCATACAATTTTTGCGGTGAATAACTATTCAAACTCAGACGCATCGTAAAATGGTTTCGACCCGGCATATAGAAGAACTTAGACTGCTCACCAAAGTCGCGCACCTCTACCACCTCAGCGGTCTCAATCAGCGCGAAATCGCACAGCAGCTTGACCTCTCGCAAGCCACCGTCTCGCGATTACTCAAGCGCGCAGTGTCTGAGGGCGTCGTGCGGATTACCGTCAGCATGCCGCCTGGGGTGTTTGGCGACCTCGAAGAAGACCTGCGGCGCCGCTACCACCTGCGCGAAGCGATCGTTGTCGACTGCGAGCACCCCGACGACGAGCCGGGCATCCAGCGCAGCCTGGGCGCAGCCGCTGCGTTTTACCTCGAGAATACGCTCAAGCCGGATGAAATCATTGGCATCTCGTCGTGGAGCGCCACGCTGCTGGCGATGGTCGATGCCATGCACCCGCTGCCGCGCCCGACACACGCCACCGTCGTCCAGATCCTCGGCGGGATCGGCCTTCCCGAAGCGGAAGTGCACGCCTCGCGCCTGACCGAGCGCCTCGCCAAGCTGGTCAATGGGAGCGCGCGCTTCCTGACCGCGCCGGGCATCGTCGGCTCGATCGAGGCGCGCGACATTCTGCTCAACGACCCCTACGTCGCGGCGGCGGTCAGCCTGTTCGACCGTCTGACGCTGGCGCTGGTCGGGATCGGTTCGCTCCAGCCGTCAGAGCTGCTGGCGAGCAGCGGCAACATCTACTCTGAGGACGAATTGGAAATGCTGCGGCGCGGGGGAGCGGTGGGCGATGTGTGCCTGCGCTTCTTCGACGCCGAAGGCAAGCCGGTGATCACCCCGCTCAACGAGCGCGTGATCGGCATTCCGCTGGAAAAGCTCCAGCGCGTGAGCCGCACCGTCGGGATCGCAGGGGGGCGGCGAAAACTGGCGGCGATTCGCGGCGCGTTAATGGGCCGCTGGATCAATGTACTCATAACTGATCGTTTTACGGCAGAACAGCTATTGTAGGAGTATCGTTCATGCGGCCAAAGCGACTCGTTCTGTATACGGCGCGAATATTGCTGCTTGCGGTGCTGGGCGCCAGCCTGTCCGGTTGCGTTCTGGCTACCGTGCGAACGCTCGACGAAGACGAAGAGGCCAAGATCGGGTTTACCGGCGACAGCTACGTCGAAGAAATCTGGGAAAGCCAACTGCTGCCCACCTACGACGAGCAGGCGCAAGATTTCGGCACCCTGCTCGAACTGCTTCGCTCCGATCCCGACTCGGCTATCGAGCAATACGGCCACCGCTCCGGCACCGGCCCCTACGCGTTTATGGTGCGCGGTGAGGCGCAGGTCGTCTCGCTGGACACGTCCTCACGCTCCGGCGTGATCACCCTCGACCTGACCCCGCCCGACGGCACGCCCGACGCCAGCATGGCGATCGGCCCGCTGATCAAAGTCTCCCAGCGCGGCGCCGTCCGTGACGCGGTCGGGTTCATCGACTATGGCAGCTTCAGGAACCAGGAAGAGTTCGCGGACGTTGCGACCGCGATGGGCACGCGCATCACGACGATGATCGCCGAGGCGCTCGGCCTGGACGATATCGAAGCGATCCGCGAGATGGACCCGGCGCAGATCGAGGGGAAGACGGTCGAGTTCGTCGGCGCGATCACCATGGAAAACCTTGATAACGTCACGATCGTGCCTGTCCGGCTGAGGGTTGTAGACTAATGGCCGCGCCCGCAGTCCTTCCCGAAGAAACGAAAACCGCGCCGGATGTGATCCTGCGCGCCGAGCAGGTGACGAAGATCTACCCCGGCACGGTCGCGCTTGATAAGGTCGACTTCAACGTCTATCGCGGCAAGGTAAACGTCCTGGTCGGCGAGAATGGCGCTGGCAAGTCGACGCTGATGAAGATCATCGCGGGCGTGGAGCGGCCCACCGAAGGCACGCTGATCCTGGAAGGCGTGCCGATCAATCCCACGTCGCCGCGCGAAGCTGAGGCGCTCGGCATCGGCATTATCTATCAGGAGCTCAACCTGTTCCCGAACCTCAACGTCGCCGAAAACATCTTCATGGCGCACGAGGTCACCACCGCGGGAACCGTCATCCAGCACCGCGAGCAGGAAGAACGCACGCGCGCGCTGCTCGCCCGCCTGGAACAGCCGATCAACCCCAAGACGCTCGTCCAGAACCTGCGCATCGGCCAGCAGCAAATCGTCGAGATCGCGAAGGCGCTGGCGTTTGAAGTCAAAATCCTGATCATGGACGAGCCGACATCCGCGCTCAGCAACGCGGAAGTCGAGGTGCTGTTCCGTGTGATCCGCGAGCTAACCGCTGCCGGAGTGTCGATCGTCTACATCTCGCACAAGCTCGAAGAACTGATGCAAATCGGCGACTACATCACCGTCCTGCGAGACGGGCGCAAAGTCGCCGAGGCGCCGATGCGCGAAGTGGATCTCTCGTGGATTATCGAGCGCATGGTCGGGCGCGACACCGCGGCGTCATATCGCCCGCCACAGCACAAGATCGAGCGCGAGCTGCTGCGTGTCGAGGGAATCACCCTGCCGAAGTATGGCGGCGGCTACCTGCTCGACAACGTGTCATTCTCGCTGCGCGCCGGGGAAGTGCTCGGCATCTACGGGCTGATGGGCGCGGGCCGCACCGAACTGTTTGAGTGCCTGATGGGCCTGCACCCCAACGCAAGCGGCGAGGTCTGGCTCGACGGCAAGAAGCTGACTGGCTCGATCGACCGGCGCATCAAGCAGGGCATCATGCTGATCCCCGAAGACCGCCAGCGCGAAGGGCTGGTCCCGGAGCTGTCGGTAGCGGACAACATGCTGCTGGCGAGCCTGCGGAACTACCTGAACACCATCTACCTTTCGCGCAGGAAAGAAATGTCCTACGTCAACCGCATGGTGCAGGAGCTGTCGATCAAGGTTCCGAGCGTGACGAACCTGATCTCGTCGCTCAGCGGCGGCAACCAGCAGAAGGTGGTCGTCGCCAAGTCCATGCTCACCTCGCCGAAAGTACTGTTGATGGACGAGCCAACACGCGGTATCGACGTCGGCGCGAAAGAAGAGATATTCGAGATCATGCGCAAACTGGCCGCTCAGGGGCTGGGTATCATCTTCGTTTCCACCGAACTTAAAGAAATTATGGCGATGGCCGATCGTATCCTGGTGATGTCGAAGGGCGTAATCACGCGCGAACTCGACCGCGCCGAAGCGACCCAGCAAGCACTGGTCGAAGCCTCCGCCATCGGACATGAACTGGTCAGAAAGGACGAGTCGGCAAATGGCTGAAGTTAACGTTCAAGCAACACCGGAAAGCAGCCCGCTTGAGCGTATCGGCAAGGAGGGACGCCTGTCGGTGCGCAATCTGCTGATGCAGATGCGGGCCTTCGTGGCGCTGATCCTGCTCTTCGCTTACTTCGCAGTCAGCTCCGACGCCTTCATGACGCAGAGCAATCAGGTGATCCTTGCCAAGCAGGTCGCCATCGACGCCATACTCGGTATCGGCATGACCTTCGTCATTCTGACCGGCGGCATCGACCTCTCTGTTGGCTCAATTGTTGGCCTGACGGGTATGGTCACCGGCGCGCTGATTCACAATGGCCTGATCCTCTCGCCGCTGAATCGGGTGGTGTACTTCAACGCGTGGATCGTCGCGCTGATTGCCCTTGCTGTCGGGACGCTGGTGGGCCTCATCAACGGCATCTTAGTCACACGCTTCCGTGTGGCGCCCTTTATCGCCACGCTCGGCACGCTCTATATGGCGCGCGGCTTCGCGATGCTGTCCAACAACGGCGCGACCTTCCCCAACCTGGTCGGCAAGCCAGAGCTTGGCAACACCGGCTTTCCGGAGCTAGGACGCGGAACCCTGCTCGGCCTGCCCTACTCGATCTGGATCATGATCGGGCTGACGTTGCTGGCGATCTTCATCACCCGCAAGACGCCGTTTGGCCGCCAGGTGTACGCCATCGGCGGCAACCAGCGCGCCGCGCAGCTTTCCGGCGTGCGCGTGAAGACCGTCACGCTGATGACCTACGTTATTTCGGGCTTCTGCTCGGCAGTCGTCGGTCTGATTATCACGTCGCAGCTTGTCGCGTCGCATCCGGCAACTGGCGAAAGCTTCGAGCTGAACGCTATCGCGGCGGTCGTGCTCGGCGGCACGTCGCTGGCCGGTGGGCGCGGGACCATCTTCGGCACGATCGTCGGCGCGTTTGTCGTCGGCGTTCTGCGAAATGGCATGGTCATTCAAGGTGTCAGTTCTTTCTGGCAGATGATCATCACGGGCGCGGTGATCGTGCTCGCCGTGATCATCGACCAGCTTCAGCAGCGCATTCAAGAGCGCAGCATGAAGTAATTTCATTTCACACCTAAGGAGGTGCTGTATCTAAGGAGGGAGAACTCGACACAACAGATCCCAGTCACGGCTTTTATCGGCTCGAGACACTTGAAATTGAGAGGGAGATATGTTGCACAAGAATTGGTTCAAGCTAGTTGTAACGCTGCTCGTCGTGGCGACGGCGTTCGCGGGCTTCAACGTGAGCGCCCCGGCGCTTGCGCAGGAAGGCGAGGGGCTGATCGTGATCATCACCCCATCGCACGACAACCCGTTCTTCAAGGCGGAAGCGGACTCGGCGCAGGCAGCAGCGGAAGCGCTCGGCTACGAGACGCTGGTGCTGGTGCATGACGACGACCCGAACCTGCAGGACCAGCACTTCGACCAGGCCATCGCGCTCGGCGCCAAGGCGATCATCCTTGACAACGCCGGGGCGGACGCTTCGATCGAAGCGGTGCGCAAGGCTAAGGACGCCGGCATCCCGACCTTCCTGATCGACCGTGAGATCAACGAGACCGGTCTGGCCGCCTCGCAGATCATCTCCAACAACTACCAGGGCGCGGTCCTCGGTGCGGAGTACTTCGTCGAACTGCTCGGCGAAGAGGGCAAGTACGTGGAGCTGCTCGGCATCGAGTCCGACGTCAACGCCCACGTCCGCTCGCAGGGCTACCACGACGTGCTGGACGAGTATCCTGGCCTCGAGATGGTCGCGCAGCAGACCGCCAACTGGTCGCAGACCGAAGCCTTCGAGGTGATGGAGACCATCATCCAGGCGCATCCGGACATCGACGGTGTCATCTCCGGTAACGACACGATGGCGATGGGCGCCATGGCTGCCCTGCAGGCCGCTGGCATGACTGACGTCATCGTCGTTGGCTTCGACGGCTCGCAGGACGTCCTGGACGCCATCAAGGAAGGCACCATCGCCGCCACCGTCCTCCAGCCGGTCGCTCAGTTCGGTCCGCTCGCCGTTCAGCAGGCGCACACCTACATCACCACCGGTGAGCTGCCCGAAGAAGAGAAGATCTCCATCGACTGCATCCTCATCACGCCTGAAAACGTCAACGACTACTTCAACTTCGCTCCGGTGACGGAAGAGGAAGAAGAAGTCGCGGGTGAGGGGCTGATCGTGATCATCACCCCATCGCACGACAACCCGTTCTTCAAGGCGGAAGCGGACTCGGCGCAGGCAGCAGCGGAAGCGCTCGGCTACGAGACGCTGGTGCTGGTGCATGACGACGACCCGAACCTGCAGGACCAGCACTTCGACCAGGCCATCGCGCTCGGCGCCAAGGCGATCATCCTTGACAACGCCGGGGCGGACGCTTCGATCGAAGCGGTGCGCAAGGCTAAGGACGCCGGCATCCCGACCTTCCTGATCGACCGTGAGATCAACGAGACCGGTCTGGCCGCCTCGCAGATCATCTCCAACAACTACCAGGGCGCGGTCCTCGGTGCGGAGTACTTCGTCGAACTGCTCGGCGAAGAGGGCAAGTACGTGGAGCTGCTCGGCATCGAGTCCGACGTCAACGCCCACGTCCGCTCGCAGGGCTACCACGACGTGCTGGACGAGTATCCTGGCCTCGAGATGGTCGCGCAGCAGACCGCCAACTGGTCGCAGACCGAAGCCTTCGAGGTGATGGAGACCATCATCCAGGCGCATCCGGACATCGACGGTGTCATCTCCGGTAACGACACGATGGCGATGGGCGCCATGGCTGCCCTGCAGGCCGCTGGCATGACTGACGTCATCGTCGTTGGCTTCGACGGCTCGCAGGACGTCCTGGACGCCATCAAGGAAGGCACCATCGCCGCCACCGTCCTCCAGCCGGTCGCTCAGTTCGGTCCGCTCGCCGTTCAGCAGGCGCACACCTACATCACCACCGGTGAGCTGCCCGAAGAAGAGAAGATCTCCATCGACTGCATCCTCATCACGCCTGAAAACGTCAACGACTACTTCAACTTCGCTCCGGTCGAGTAAGTCGACCTAGACAATGGGACGGTGCGCCTCGCCCGCAGCGACGCGCACCATCCCACCAAGGTGGGCAGCCGGGGTCACCGAACCACCCGGCTGCCCTGTACGAAAACTAATCGACGTTTCTTTAAGTGCTGGCCTGTATGTTACCAGCGAGCAATGTGGCGCCGCAGGCACGATCGAGCGGCAGCCAGGGTTTAATGCGCTCTGCACACAGCGAAAAGAACCGCCATCTGGCAAGCTGTACGGTTGGGAGTGGGGAGTACACTGCATGAACGAACAGGCGCTGAAACTCAAATCTATCGAATACCGCAAGACGGTTCTGACGATCATCCATCGAGCTAATGCAGGACACACTGGCGGCAGCCTGTCATGCGTGGACATCCTGAACGTGCTCTACAACCGTGTGATGAACGTCTCGCCCGACAACTTCAACGACCCCGACCACGATCGCTATATCCAGAGCAAGGGGCACTCAGTCGAGGCGCTGTACACCGTGCTGGCGGACAAGGGGTTCTTTCCGCGCGAGGAGCTCGACACGCTCGGCCAATATCGCTCGCACTTCATCGGCCACCCGACGCGCAAAGTGCCCGGCGTCGAGCAGAACACGGGCGCGCTCGGACACGGGCTGTCGGTCGCGGTGGGGATGGCGCTGGCAGCCAAGCTTGACGGGCGCAGCTATCGCGTCTTCACCCTGCTCGGCGACGGAGAGCTTACCGAGGGCTCAAGCTGGGAAGCGGCCATGACCGCCGCGCATTACAAGCTCGACAACCTCGTCGCAATCGTAGACCGTAACGGCCTGCAGATCACCGGACCGACGGAGAACGTCGTCGCCCTGGAACCGTTGGAAGAGAAATTCAGCACGTTTGGCTTCGCCGTGCGCATGTGTAACGGCAACGATGTTGACGATCTGGTCGCCACGCTGGAACAGGTCCCGTTCGAGCCGGGCAAGCCAAACCTGATCCTCGCGCACACGATCAAAGGCAAGGGCGTCAGCTTCATGGAAAACCAGGTCGGGTGGCATCACAAGGTTCCCACCGACGAGCAATTGGCCCAGGCGCTGGCT
Source organism: uncultured Anaerolineae bacterium (assembly GCA_966250245.1). Taxonomy (GTDB): domain Bacteria; phylum Chloroflexota; class Anaerolineae; order Aggregatilineales; family Aggregatilineaceae; genus DYGX01. Next base: position 3,833 of record CBINGT010000050.1, on the reverse strand, counting down.
GAGCTGGAACTCGCACGGACTGAATTAGAAAAGGTGACCGCCTGATGGAACTCGGACGACCAAATCTTGACGAATTCTCCGCCACCCTGCTGGAGCTCGCCCGCGAGGACCGCGACCTGCTGGTGCTGACGAGCGATTCGCGCGGGTCGGGCAAGCTGGCTCCTTTCGCCGAAGCGCTGCCCGCTCAGCTCATCGAGGTGGGCATCGCGGAGCAGAACCTGGTCGGCATAGCCGCCGGTCTGGCCGCCGCAGGGAAAAACGTCTTTGCGGTGTCTCCGGCCTGCTTCCTGACGGCGCGCGCCCTCGAGCAGATCAAGAACGACGTCGCCTACTCCGACCGGCCGGTGCGCCTGATTGGGATCAGCGCGGGCGTCAGCTATGGCGCGCTCGGCTCGACGCACCACTCGCTGCACGATTACGCCGCGCTGCGTGCCATCAACAACATCGACATCGTGGCGCCTGCCGACAATTTCGAGACGCGCGAAGCGATCCGCGCCGCCTACCGCCACCCGCGCCCGATCTACATCCGCTTCGGCAAGAAGCCGATGCCGCACCTGCACGCGCCGGACACAACCTTTACGGTCGGGCGGGCAATCACGCTCCGCCAGGGCGCGGACGTGACGTTCATCGCCACCGGCGAGACGGTCGCACCCGCCGTGCAGGCGTGCGACGTGCTGGCGCAACAGGGGATCTCGGCAGGCGTGATCAGCATGCACACCATCAAGCCGCTCGACGAGGAAGCATTGCTCAACGCGGCGCACAACAGCCGCGCGCTGATCACGGTCGAGGAGCATAGCGTGTACGGCGGGCTGGGCGAGGCGTGCGCCGCCACTCTGATGCAGCGCGGCGTCTACAAGCCGCTGAAGATCGTCGGCCTGCCAGACGAGTACACCGTCACCGGCAGTCAGGTTGAGATCTTCGCGCATTACGGCATCACGCCGGAAGGGCTGGCCGCCACTGCGCAGCAACTTCTCGCTGTGGAGATCGCACCATGACCACAATTCTTGCCATCGACCAGAGCACATCCGCAACCAAGGCGCTGCTGTTCGACGCCGCCGGGACCGTGCTCGATAAGGAGTCGGTGCCGCACACACAACACTATCCGCGCCCTGGCTGGGTCGAGCATGACGCCGAGCAGATTTATGACAACACGCTGCGCGCGATCCGCACCCTGCTGGATCGCAACGCGCAACGGCGCGACGATCTGCTGTGCCTGAGCATCACCAACCAGCGCGAGACGATCGTCGTCTTCGAGCGGGACACGGGCCGCCCGCTCTACCGCGCGATCGTGTGGCAGTGCCGCCGGGGCGACCCGATCTGCGCCGAGCTGATCGAGCAGGGTCACGGCGACTTCGTGCAGCAGCGTACTGGCCTGAAAATCGACACCTACTTTCCGGCGTCGAAACTGACGTGGCTGTTCCGCAAGGAGCCGGGCATCCGCCACAAGGTCGAGTCCGGCAAGGCGCTGATCGGCACGATCGACACCTACCTGATCTATCGCCTGACGGGTGGCAAGGTCTTCGCCACCGATCACACCAACGCCAGCCGCACGCTGCTGTTCAACATCAACACGCTTGATTGGGACGCCGACCTGTGCGCGCTGTTCCGCGTGCCGATTGGTGCGCTGCCCGAAGTGCGCGAAAGCAGCGCCACCTTCGGCGAAACGACGTGCGAGGGCGCGCTGGACCGCCCGCTGCCAATCGTGGGAGTGATGGGCGACTCGCAAGCGGCGCTGTTCGCGGAGCGTTGCTTCCGCCCCGGCCTGGCAAAAGTTACCTTCGGGACCGGCTCATCAGTCCTGCTGAACATCGGGCCGGAGCCGCGCCTGTCGGATAAGGGCATCGTCACGACCATCGGCTGGGTGCTGAAGGGGAAGCCCGCCTACGCCTTCGAGGGCATCATCAACTTCACCGGCGCCACCGTCCAGTGGCTGCGCGACCAGCTCCGCCTGATCGAGTCGGCGGCGGAAACAGAAGCGCTCGCCACGTCCGTCCCCGATAACGGCGGCGTGTATCTGGTGCCCGCGTTCGTCGGGCTGAGCGCCCCATACTGGCGAGCGGACGCGAAGGGTGCCATCGTCGGGCTGACGCCGGGCGCCACGCGGGAGCACGTCGTCCGTGCCGCGCTTGAAGCGATCGCGTATCAGGTGCGCGATGTGCTAGGGCTGATGGCGTCCGAAGCGGGAATGCCGTTGCGCACGGTTCACGGCGACGGCGGCGCGGTCAGCAACCGCTTCCTGATGCAATTCACCGCCGACATCACGCAACAGGCGCTGCGCGCGTCGTCCGTGCCGGAGCTATCGGCGCTCGGCGCGGTGCTGGCTGGCGGGCTGGGGATGGGCCTCTATGGCGACCTGGACGCGATCGAGCGGCTGCCGCTGGGGTTTGTGGATTACACGCCTGCCATGCCGCCACAGCAGGCCGACGCACTCTATGCCGGGTGGCAGGCGGCGGTCCGGCAGGTTCTGGCAGGCGGCGACGCGCGCTCTACCGAGCCTTCGCTGCCCGAAACACAACAAGCCATCATTGAGTGAATCTCGTAACATTTGAGGTGAAAAACACATGATCACGAACGGCAAGGATAAAATTAAGCTTGGCGTCATCATCGGAAACCGGGACTTCTTCCCGGATGCGCTCATCACAGACGGTCGGACCGAAGTGCTCGGCGTGCTGAACGAGCTGGGCATCGACTACGTGGTGCTCGACGAGCAGACGACACCCTTTGGCGCGGTCGAGACGTGGGAGCATGCCAAGGCGTGCGCGGCGTTGTTCCGCAAGCACGCCGACGAGATCGCCGGTATCCTGGTCAGCCTGCCGAACTTCGGCGACGAGAAGGCAGTTGCCGAGACGATCAAGCTCTCCGGGCTGCGCGTGCCGATTCTGGTGCAGGCGTTCCCTGACGACCTCGATAAGTTCAACGTCGAGCGGCGGCGCGATGCATTCTGCGGCAAGATCTCCGTCTGCAACAACCTCTACCAGTACGGCTTCCCGTTCAGCGTGACCGAGCTGCACACCGTCCGCCCGAATACCGAAGCGTTCAAGGCGGACCTGCGCAAGTTCGCTGCAGTGTGCCGCGTGGTGAAGTTCCTGCCCAACGCGCGGCTCGGCGCGATCGGCGCGCGCCCGAACAACTTCAACACCACCCGCTACAGCGAGAAGCTGTTGCAGGCGTTCGGGATCAGCGTGCAGTCGGTCGACCTGTCCACGATCCTCGGCAAAGCCGCCCGCCTGGATGACAACGCTCCGGCGGTGAAGGAGAAGCTCGAGTCGATCCGCGCTTACGTGCCCACGACCGGCGTCCCCTCGCCCGCGCTCGTCAAGCAGGCGAAGCTCGGCGTCGTGATCGACGAGTGGATGACCGATCTGGACATCGACGCGACCGCGCTGCAATGCTGGGACTCGCTGCAGCACAACTACGGCATCAACGCCTGCACGCTGATGAGCATGATGAGCCAGAGCCTGATGCCGAGCGCCTGCGAGGTGGACGTGACTGGCGCGGCGTCGATGTATGCGCTGTCGCTGGCGTCTGGCAAGCCGAGCGCGCTGGTCGACTGGAACAACAACTACGGCGACGATCCCGACAAGTGCGTGCTGTTCCACTGCGGCAACTGGGCGACCGAGTTCCTGGGCGAGCCGAAGATGGCTTACGCCGAAATCCTTTCGACCACGCTTGGACCGGAGAACACCTTCGGTACGGTCGCGGGCCGCACACCCGCCGGGCCGCTCGGCTTCGCGCGCATCACGACCGACGATCGCAACGGCGCGATCAAGGCGTATGTCGGCGACGGCGAATTCGTGGACGATCCGCTCGACACGTTCGGCAGCCGCGCGGTG
>CBINGT010000049.1:0-12584 GCA_966250245.1 uncultured Anaerolineae bacterium | reverse complement strand
GCCGATTACCTCGCCGGACCGGTCGCGGAACGCTACGACACCATTTTCCTCGACACGTGGGAAACGCTCGACGCCGCCCATCTGCCTGTCGTCAACACGCTGCGTGATCAGGCGCTGCGCCACCTCACGCCAGATGGCCGCCTGCTGCTGTGGGGTTATGGCTGGATGCTCGCGCTGTTCGTGGACGCTTGCCAGCAACTGCTGGCGCTGGCGCCAGCCCAGCGGGCGGACACGCTGCACGCGCGCCGGGGCGACTCCTCGCAGGCGATCGCGTTGCTGGAGCCGGTGCTCGACCGCTTCTCCGGCGATCCAGTGGACGATCTTCCGGTAGCACTGGCGTGGTGCCGCGATTATGCGTTGAACCTCAAAGCCGCGCCGTAACACGCCTAAACGTGCACTTCCACCACAATCCGCGTGCCTTCGCCCGGCGCGCTCTCCAGTGTGAAGCTCGCGCCGACCGCCTGCGCACGCTCACGCATCGACTTCAGCCCTAGGTGGCCGGGGAAAGCCCCCGACGGGTCAAAGCCGACGCCGTTGTCAGCCAATTCCAGCACGATCCCATCCGGCAGGCAGTCCATGCGGACCTTCGCGCGCGAGGCGCGGGCGTGCTTGACGGTGTTATGCAACGCCTCGCGGGCGATGCGGTAAAGCGCCTCTTTCATCGCGATCGAGACGTCCGGCTCGTCGCATAGCTCCGCATCCACCTCAATCTGGTGGCGCGCCTGCATCGACGTCACCTGCGCGGCCAGCGCCGCCTGCAGCCCGTCGTTCTCCAACAATTCGGGTCGCAACTCGAAGATCAGCGCACGCATTTCCGACAGGCCTGCCTCGGCCAGCGAGAGCACATAATCAAGCGGCTCCGCCAGCTTGGTCGGATCGCGATCCAACAGCTTCGGCGCGGGCCGCGCGCCGAGCGCAATTCCGTACAGCGCCTGCGAGACGGAGTCGTGCAACTCCCGCGCCAGACGGTTGCGCTCCTCAAGGGCGGCCAGCTCCTGCGCGGTCCGGTACAGGCGCGCGTTCTCCACCGCCACGGCGATCAGGTCCGCCAGGGTGGACATCACGCGAATATCGCCCGCCGAGAACCGCTCCGGCTCGGCGGACTGCACCACCAGCACCCCGACGATCTGCTTGGCGGCGATCATCGGGACTGCCATCTCCGAGCGCGCGCCCTGCATCCCTGGCGACAGCACGCCTTCCGGCACGATCGACGCGTCGTTGACCATCACGCCCTGGCGGATGCGCGCGGCGCGAGCGACCATCGCACGCGGATCGTTCGCCGCGATGCGCGCTGGCGGCCCGTCGTCAGTCGAGACGCGCACAAATGCGTTCACTTCGTCGTTACGCAGGTAAATATCGAGGTGATAGCTGGTGAAGCTGGCCCGCGCCAGTTCGGTGATCGTGCTCAGCAAGCGTTCCAGATCGAGGATGCTGGTCGCTGCCGCACTGATCTTGGCGACCGTTTCCAGCTCCAGCACGCGCTGCGCCGCCTCGAGGTGCGCTTCTTTCTGCGCCAGATACGCCCGGCGACTGGTCACGACTGAGGCAAGCGTCGGGTGAATGGCGTGAACCAGCCCACGCAGATCCTCGGCGAACGTCTGCGGCGCGTCCCACACTAGCACCAACATCCCATGCCACAGATCGCCCGCTTTGAGCGGCACGGCGATCAGCGCAGACCATGCGAGCTTCTGCGCAAATACCGCCAACCCGCGCCCAACAGAGCGTCCCTTTCGCGTCACATCTTCCACGAATATCGGCTCGTGCGGCCTGGCGAGCGCCAGCTCCAGCAACGGGGAATCAGTCAAGCTCTGCGTTGCCAGCGGCAGCGCGCGCGTGTCCTGCCCCTCGCCGTACACCCGCAGCGCCACCGTCTGAACCTCGGTCGGGGGAGCGTCCTCGGTTGCATTGGAATAAGCCAGCATCGACAAGGCAACGCCATACGGCTCGACCGCCTGCGCAACCGCATCGAGGATCGCCTGTTCGTGGCGCGCCTGAGACAGCGCCGCGTTGACAGTCGCGAGAAGTTCCGCCTGGCTGCGCGCCCGCTCGGACGCCTCGCGGAAGCGGATCCGCTCGACCGCCGCCGTCACCAGCTCGCCGATCGCCGCCGCCATCCGTTTCTCGCGCTCGGTGTAGCGGCGCGGTTGCTGCGACTGGAAGCTCAGCACGCCGATCGTCCGCTCTTCGAGGCACAGCGGTACAGCCAGGAACGAGCGATAGCCGGAGCGTTCGACCGTCTGCGCAGTCACGGAGTCCACTTGCGAGGGATCGCGTGTGTCCTCGACCGCCATCGGCTGCAACGGATCGAGCACGCGCGGGGCCGGAAGCTCGTCCAGCGTGAGCCGCGTGCCGGGCAAAAGCTGGCTGGTGTGCTCCTGCGCCAGCAATTCCAGATGGCGCGCGCTCGCAAAGTCGAAGCCTTCCCACGCCCACAGCGCAATGCTGAGCGCGCTCATCTCAAGCTGCACCAGCGCGTCGACCACTTCCTGGTACGTGCGCGCGGCGTTGATCCCCCGGCTGGCGCGATACAGCAACTCCCGCTCGGCGCGCGCCTCTTGTGCGTCAAGATACGCGCGGCGACTGGCGACGACCGAAGGCAGCGTCTGAAGCAATGCCTGATAAATGCTGATCTCTTCGTCGGTGAAGGTGTGCGGCTCGTGCCAGCCGAGGCTCAATAGCCCCTGCCAGCGCCCGTAGCTATAAAGCGGCAGCAACGCAACAGCGCGCAGCCCGTGCAGATGCAGCAATTCCCGCGCGAAGGGATCCACACGCTCATCCGCGATGCTATCCGCGACCAGCATCGGCTCGTCGGGGCGCGCGGTCCACCGGTCAGACAGTGCGAAATTCGCAATCGAGATCGGGCGGCCCATCCGCAGCGGACGGTCCTCGCCACCATCGCTCTCCCATTGCGCGACGTTCAGCACCTGCGCGGGCCGTCCGTCGGAGTCGGGGATGACATAGCTCAGCAAAATCAGATCGGGCGCGTGCTGGTCCGCATAGAGCGCCACAGCGCCGACGATCTGCGCCTCATTCGTCGCCTGGGAAAGCGCGGTGTTGATCTGGAGCAGACGCTCGGCGCGGCGGGCGCGCTCGCGGATCTGGTCGCTCAGGCGAACCGAGGCGATCACCGGGGCGGCCTGCTGGATGGTGGCCGTGAAAATCCGCAAGTCCCGCTCGTCGAACACCGTCACCTCGCGCCAGCTAAAGATCAGCAGCCCCACCCATTGCCCGCTGTGGTGCAGCGGCAGCGTGACCAGGCTCCGCACGCCCGTCTGCTCAAAGTAGTCCCGCGTCTTGGGGTCTATCGCCTCGGCGGTGTGCAGGTCGGTGACAACCAGCGGCCGGTCTGGGGATGTCAGCCAGTGGTGCATGAAGCTCCGCGTGCGGTCGATGGGGAACTGCGTACCATTCGCCCACCGGCGCCGCCTGCCCTTCGACCACTGGGCCGCGATCTCCAGCATCTCCGCTTCGCCGGACGCATCCGTGTGCAGGTAGAACAGCACGCCGCTGACTGCGCCGATGTCGCGCGCGTAGTCGCTCACCGCTTCCAGCCACTCGGCGGGCGTCGAAGCCTGCGTGAGCTTGTTCGACATCGAGTAGAGGATGTCGATCTCGTCGCGCAGCAGAGTCGCGTTAGCCATCTGGCTCTCTTTACAGGCTGTCCACCAACCCGAGGCGAACGGCATAGAGCGCCGCCTGCGTCCGGCTGGCGACGTTCAACTTGCTGAGGATGTTGCTAACGTGGGTTTTGACCGTCTTCTCGCCGATGCTCAGATGCTGGGCGATTTCCTTGTTGGAATAGCCGAGCGCAAGCTGGCGCAGCACCTCGACCTCGCGCTCGGTCAGCGCTTCGGGGCTGTCGGGCATGCGAACCTCGCGCATCAGCCGCGCGGCCGCCTGCGGCGAAAGCTGGACCTGCCCCTGCGCCGCCGCCTTGATCGCGCGGACCAGCTCGTCCGCCTCGGTGTCTTTCAGCAGATAGCCCACCGCTCCGGCGCGCACCGCTCCGACCACCGAGCTATCTTCCAGCACGCTCGTCAGCGCGATGATCTCGGTATCCGGCATCTCGCGCCGCAGTATGGTAATCGCCTGGATGCCGTCCAGTTCTGGCATCAGCAGATCCATCAGAATCACGTCCGGCTGAAGTTCGTGCGCAAGGTCGACAGCCTGGCGGCCGTCACACGCCTCGCCCACGATCTCAATGTCGTCATCCAGCGCGAGGAACATGCGCAACCCTTGGCGAACAACCGCGTGATCGTCCGCAACCAATACCCGAATCGTCACCTCTGCGCCCTCGCTCAATCAACCATTTAAGAAGCACACTCACTATAGCATTGATCGGTCATTTCTCAAATAGGGATTTGTTTATTAGACAATGAGCGACAAACCACGCCACCCGGCGCTCCGCCAAAAGTCCGAGCGGAAATCGGACCTTTTCCAGACGCTGCGAGCGCACCATCCGCGTAACAATATTCGCAGGCTGGCGGGCGCTTTGCCCACTGCTCTATTGCACGGCGTTTGAAGGGGTTTGCGAATGGCTGGACGGCTGGCACAGGCGACGGTTACGGCGCGCTGGATCGGGTTGCAAGGGCGCGCGATTCTCTCGACGAAATCGCACCACTTCGTCGTGGATTCGCCACTGGCCCTCGGCGGCCCGAACGAGGAAGTGACGCCGCTCGACCTGATCCTCGCCTCGGTCGCCGCGAACGCTGCCTTCGTGGGCGAGCGGGTGATGCAGGAAGAAGCGATCCCGTTCGAGCGCTTCGCAGTCTATGTCACCGGTACGTTCGACCCGCGCGGGATGCGCGGCGAGCCGGTCGACCCGCGCCTGCGAGCGATCCACGTCCAGTTTGTGCTGGCTGGTCCCACAGCGGAACAGGCCGCCCGCGTGATCGACGCGTATCGGGCGCGCTGCGCGATCTACAACACGCTGTCGTGCGCGCTGCCGATCGAGATCGAGCTAGACTTGGCTTCATCCGCCGACGCGCCGCCCGCCACGAACGGCCGGGGCGCCGCGCTGGCTCGCAACCGCTAGCCATCGTCCGCAGCAGTTCATGGGATCCAAGAGGGGGGAATCTCAATGAACCGGTGGGTAAAGCGTATTCTGATCGGGTTGGGTGTGGTGGCTGGCGTGCTGCTGATTGCCTTGGGCGCGCTGGTCGGGTATGGAGAGGCAGCGTTCGGGCGCACGTACGAGCGCGACCTGTACCCGATCGAGGCGGACACCAGTCCAGAAGGGGTTGCACGCGGGGAGTATCTTGTCAAGCATGTCGTCGCGTGCAGCGGCTGCCACGCCGAGCGGTTAGGCGGCCCGTTGACCGGCAGGGTTGAAGAAGTCGCCATCGGGCCGATGCGCATGACGCTCGTTTTCCCGAACCTGACCCCCGACGAGGAAACCGGTCTGGGATCGTGGTCGGACGCGGAGATCGCGCGCGCCATCCGCGAAGGGCTGGACCGCGAGGGACGCGAGCTGTACATCATGCCGTCGCAACAACTGCGGGTGCTAAGCGATGCGGACGTCGCCGCGATCGTCGGTTACCTACGCACCCTCGAGCCGGTTCGCAATCCGCTGCCGCCGCTGTCGGCCAACGCGCTCGCCAAGCCGATGCTCGCGATGCACCTGATGGTACCCGGCACCGTCAGCGAACCGATCACCGAAGCGCAGGTCGCGCCGGAGCCCGGCACAGTGGAGTATGGCGAATATCTGGTCTGGCTCGGCCTGTGCCGCGACTGCCACGGCCAGACGCTCCAGGGTAACAAGCTCCCCACGCCGGATGCGCTCTACGCGCCGAACCTGACCTCGTCGGGCAACCCCGGCGGCTGGACCGAGGAGCAGTTCATCCAGACACTGCGCTTCGGCAGGACGCCCGAGGGTCGCTTGCTCGACCCCGAGCAGATGCACTGGCCGCTCTACGGGCAGATGAGCGACGACGATCTCGGCGCAATCCTGCAATATCTGCAATCGCTACCGGCGGAGTAATCAGGCGCCGCAGGTTATCACAAGCACACGGGCCGTGCTCGACAGTGGGCGCGGCCCGATATGAGCAAGCTGTAAAGAGGTGGAGCATGTCCCGACAACCGATCGCCCTGGCCCTGGTGAGCCTGATGCTGCTCGGCGCGACGCTAGCCTGCTCGCTGAACACAGGCAGCGACCCGACTCCGGAGCCGGTCGTACTGAATCCGCTGACCACGCCGACGCCGTTTGCCACAGCGCAGGCGTCATCGACTCCGGCGCCGACGTCCACGCCTGCCCCGACCGCGACGCGCATCCAGACCAGCGGCGGGAACCCCGGCAACTCAGGGAACTCCGGCGTCCAACCGATCAGCGTGGTCGGCACGAGCGTCCAGTACATCCAGGCGCTGCAAACCGTGCGGATGCGGAGCGGCCCCGGCACCGGCTTTTCGGTGATCGGGCAGGTCAACGCCGGTCAGATCGTGGCGGTGACGGGCATCAGCAGCAACGCGCAGTGGTGGCGCATCGTGTGCCCGAACGGCTCGGTTGGGAACTGCTGGGTGAGCGCCGATCCCACGCTGACGCAGCCTGCCACCGCCCCAGGCCAGCCGGGAAACAGCATCCCGGTGGTGCCCGCGCCGGTCGCGGCGGTCCGCGTGCTGGTCGATGTGAACATCCGTAGCGGCCCCGGCACGCACTATCCCATGCTGGCGCTGCTGTCTGGCGGGCAGGTCGTTAATGTGACAGGCATGAGCCTCGACGGCCAGTGGTACCGGATCGAATGCACGCACAACGCGGCGGGCAATTGCTGGATCACGGCTGCGCCATCGGTAACGATCCCTGCCAGCCCATACACGCCGCCGCCATACGAGGGGCCGGTGCTCAGCACGCCGATCCGCGCGATTCGCGTCCTGCGTGACATCACCATACGGACCGGTCCGGCAATCCAGTACGGCGCGGTGGGCATCGCAGCAGCCGGGGAGATCCTTTCGGTCAATGGCGTCAGTCCGGACCACGCGTGGTATCGTATCGACTGCTCGCCGAACCTGGGCACGCCCTGCTGGGTCCAGGCCGATCCATCGCTGACCCAGCCGCACGACGTCGTTGAGACGCCCGCCGCGCCCGGCCCGGTGATCGACACGCCGGTAAAGTTCGTCAAGGCACTGGTGAACCTGCCCATCCGCAGCGGACCCGGCTCGCAGTATCAGGCGGTCGGCACGATCGAAGCGGGCAAGCTGGCGAAGGTCAACGGCATCACGCAGGATCAGACGTGGTACCGGATTGACTGCTCGCCCAACACCACCGGGAACTGCTGGGTGTCCGCCGATGCGTCCGTCGCGGAGCCGTATGACCCGTCCCAGCAAAGCAGCGACACCGTGCCAGTCGTCGGCACGACGATGACGCATGTGATGGCAAAAGTGGACGTCCCGATCTCCGTCGGCCTCAATCCGGCTAACGGCGACGGGGGAACTCTCTTCGCCGGGCAGACCGCCATCGTGCTGGGTGTGACGATCGACAACCAGTGGTGGCAGGTTCCCTGCCCCGGCGATGGGCCGACGCAGTGCTTCGTCACCGCCGACGCAACCCAGACCGAAGCGAGCACCGGGCCGGGTATCTAACTCCCCATCTGCTCCACTTACGAACGGGGCCGCTCTCCACGAGCGTGCCCCGGTTTGCTTCCACCGCCGAGAAATTATGTACATTCGCGCAAATTATGGTGCGTTTTGTGATACGTCTCACGCGTGCCGGGCCGATACAATTTATTTTCGTAACAGTTACCAGCTTTATTGCTGGCTCAGCCTATGACCGAACAGCTCTACTTCATCTACGGACTCGCATTCTTCAGCCTGGCGCTCGCCTCGCTGCTGGAAATGCGCGAGTCCGGCGACCTGCCCCTCGGACGGCAGCTTCCATGGCTGGCGCTGTTCGGCTTCACGCATAGCGCGGTCGAGTGGTGCGATATGTTCCTGCTCGGCGCGTCGCCGGGGCAGTTCACCGATGCCCTGCTGCTGGTTCGGACGGTCCTGCTGCCGGTGTCCGCCGTGATGCTGATCCGCTTTGGGATCGGGCTGATGGCGGAAGTCGGACCGCTGCCAAGCTGGACGTCGTTCGCCCAGGCCGTGCTGTTCGTGCCGGTGATGCTTCTGGTCGCGTATGCGCTGGTGGTTATTACGACCGAGACGCATCCAGAGCGCAGCGCGGACACCTGGACGCGCTACCTGCTATTCCTGCCCGGCGGGCTGATGACCGCGATTGGCTTCGCGCGGCACTGGCGCATCGCGCCCCACCGCAAAACCAACACCCGCTATCACTGGCTGCTCGTCGCGTCGGGCGCGGCGCTGCTCTACGCCATCGCGGCCGGGCTGATCGTTCCCGAAGGGCCGTACGGGCTGGCGCCGTGGGTCAACTATGACATGGTCGAGCGGGTCACGCGCGTACCGATCCAGCTCTGGCGGACGGTGTGCGCCGTGACGCTGACGGCGGCGGTCATCCGCGCGCTGGGCCTGTTCGCCAACGAGCGACGCCAGCAGATGGAATTGCTCAGCCGGGAACGCGAGCGCGCGCAGCATGCGGCCCTGGTCGCCCAGCGCGAAGCCCGCCAGCTTGCCGAGCGTTGGAGCGAAACGCTGGTGCAGATCAGCCGCCAGATCGCCACCCTGGAGCCGCTGGACGACGTGCTGACGACCATCGTCGAGCGGGGGCGCGTGCTGCTCCGCGCGAACGCGGCCGCACTGGCGTTGTGGGACGAAGACTATGAGCAACTGATAGTCAAGGCGTATGCTTCGGCCGAAGAAACGCGCATGCTGAACCGTCCGGTGGCGCAGCCGCTCATCCTCGAAGCGGTCAAGTCGTGCAAGGCGACGCTGCTGCCGAACGGTGCGTCCTGGCGTTGCAGCCTGCTGGAGACCGAAGTGCGCTCGGCGGCGATTGTGCCGCTGCAATTCGAGGGTGAGACCCTCGGCGCGCTGTGGACGGTCAGCACCGAAACGGGCGCGTTCAACGAGACCGATCTGGATCACATTGAACACCTCAGCGACCAGGCGGTAATCGCGATCCAGCATGCGCTGATGGCGGCTCGCCTGCAATCGCTGGCCGTGGTCGAGGAACGCACGCGCATCGCCCGCGAGATGCACGACGGTCTGGCGCAGCTTCTGGGATACGTCAGCCTCGAAGTGCAGACGGTGGAAGCGTTCGTCCGGCAGAACAAGCCGGACGCTGCGCTGGCGGAGCTTCAAAAGGCGCGGGAACGGATCAACTCTGCTCAGGCCGACGTGCGGGAGAACATCCTCAGCCTGCGGACCACGCTGGCAGGCGAGGTCGATCTGGTGCAGGCGTTGCGCCAATACGTGGAAGAATTCGGCATCCAGACCGGCATCCAGACTCACTTCGTAAGCGACCTGGACGAGCCGACCAATCTCTCGCCCATTGGCGAGACGCAGCTTGTGTGCATTGTGCAGGAAGCGCTGGCGAACGTCCGCAAGCACGCCAGGGCGCGCTGCGTGGAACTTCGCCTCAGCGCCAGCGACGGCCGCCTCGACGTCTCGGTGATAGATGACGGCGTCGGCTTCGTGCCGCAGAGCACGCGCGGGCACTTCGGCCTGGAGACGATGCGTGAGCGCTCGCAGAGCGCGGGCGGCGAGCTAACAGTTGATTCGACACCGGGCAAAGGCACGACGATCGCATTCTGGTTGCCGCGCATGCAGCAGTAGATGACGGAAAGAAGGGACGGGACCATGCTTGAGCTGCCGTTGAAAGTGCTAGTCGCCGACGATCATAGTCTGTTCCGCCAGGGGCTGATCAGCCTGATGAGCACCCGGCCGGACCTGGTGCAGGTGTGCGGCGAAGCCGAGACAGGCGACGAAGCGCTCGCCCTGGCGCTCGACTGCCGCCCCGATGTGGCCCTGCTGGACATCTACATGCCGCACGGCGACGGGCTGCAAACCGCCAGCGCGCTTCGCCAGCGGCTGCCAGACACCGCGATCATCATGCTGACCGCATCAGAGCTGGACGACCACGTCTATCGGGCGGTGCAGCTTGGCGCGGCGGGATACCTGCTCAAGAGCCTCGACGCGCAGGAACTGTTCGGCGTGCTCGAAGGCGTGGCGCGCGGCGAGGTCGCCCTGACACGGGCGATGGCGGCGCGTCTGTTGCGCGAGCTTGGCCGCCCGGACGCCGCCGAGAACCGCGAGCAAGAGCCACTCACCGAGCGTGAGCTCGACGTGCTGCGCCTGGTCGCGCAGGGCGCCAGCAACCCGCAGATCGCCGAGGAATTGCACATCACGGTCAATACCGTGAAGGTGCATCTGCGCAACATTCTCGCCAAGCTTCAGCTTGACAACCGCACCCAGGCCGCCGCTTACGCGGTGCAAAGCGGCCTAGTCTCATAGCCAGTCATCGGGTTCAAGGCACAGAGACATCACAGAGGCTTATGGACACGCTTTCCTCGCTTGAGCGGTTCGCCGCCGACGATCCTACTGGCGTGCGCGTCGACGCGGATCGGTGCGTCCACAGCTTTGACGCGTTCGCCACCTGCCGCGTCTGTGTGGACGAATGTCCCGCCGGGGCGCTGGCCGTCAACGAAACCATCACCTTCGACGCGGAACGGTGCTCCTCATGCGGGGCGTGCGGGCACGTTTGCCCGACCGGCGTGTTTGATATTCGCGACGAAACGGAGAACGTACTGCGCGTGGCAGCGCGCGTCCGGCGTGAGGGCGCGGTCGCGCTGTTGTGCGCCGCCCACCCGCCGATCGATCGCGGCCTGCGCCCGGTCGACGCGGCGATCGTCACCGAAGGCTGCCTGGCCGCGCTCGGGCCGTCCACCTACTCCGCGCTCGCCGCGCTGGGCGTTACGCAGATCGACGTGTATCTCGACGCCTGCGCGGACTGCCCTCTGGCGCCCGCCTGCGCCAGCATTGAGCGCACGCTGGACAAGGCGCGCGGCGCGCTGCGGCCCTGGCTGGCAGCGGAGCAGATCACCGCGATCACCGAACTACCAGATACGCCGCCCGGCGAGCCGTGGGCAATCTACCTCGCCGGGGAGCCGCCGGTCGAGCGCCGCCGCCTGCTCAACCCGTTCGCCGCCTCGGAAGGGGACGACCTGCTTGAGGCGTTGTCGTTCGACCTGGGCGAGCAGCCCGGCGGGAAGCGGCTGCCCACCGAGCGGATCCGCCTGCTGAGCGCGCTGGCGTTGCTCCCTCCGGCGTGGCAGATGCTGTGCCCTGCCCCGCTAGCCGGTCAGATCTTCCAGCGAATCGGCGCGGACGAGGGCTGTACGATGTGCGGCGCGTGCGCCAAAGCCTGCCCAACCGGCGCGATGGCGCTCGACATCGACAACGAGAGCAACACGTTCCACCTGACACACCTCGCGGCGGCCTGCACCGGTTGCGGCGCGTGCCTGGACCTGTGCGACCCGGATGTGCTGTATTCGCGCGGCGTGCCGTTCTTCAGCGCGCTACAAGCGCCCGAAGACGAACTGCTGGCGGAAGGCCGCTTCGTGCGGTGCAAACGCTGCAAGTCCCGCGTGGTTGAGGGCGCGCTCAATGAAATGGGCCTGTGCGACGTGTGCGCGTTCCGCCGCGCCAACCCGTTCGGCACGCGCATCCCGGATCGCATCAAGCCGTTGCTGAAGCGCCAGGTCGGGCCTCAGAAACCGGCACAATCCGGCTACTCAGATGCCAGCACCCAAACTGACCACTAAGGAACCGTCCATGACCGCACCCCACCCGCCGATAATCGGCATCGCCGGGCGCTCCGGCGTCGGCAAGACGACGTACATCGAACGCCTGCTGCCGGAGCTCAAGCGGCGCGGCTATCGCGTCGGCACGATCAAGCACCACGCGCATCCCGGCTTCGAGATCGACCAGCCGGGCAAAGACACCTGGCGACACGCGCAGGCGGGGAGCGATCATGTCGTGATCGCCGCGCCGGACCGCGTCGCCTCGATCCGCCGGGTGGATGCCGATCCGCCGCTGAGCGCGCTCGCCGCGACAATGACCGACGTGGACGTGATTCTGACCGAGGGGTACAGCCGCGCGCCGATCCCGAAGCTGGAGTTGGTCCGCGCCGCGCTGAGCGTCGAGCCGATCTGCGACCCGGCATACGTGCTCGGCTACATCACCGACTGCGTGCCGGGCACAGGGATTCCGTGCCTGCCGTTCGAGGACGTGAGCGGCGCGGCTGACCTGATCGAAGCGCACCTCGCGGCGCGCGCAAAGCGTTAGTCCGCGGCGGCTTCCTGGGCGAAGCGTAGGTCATACGCCGCGCTGAGGTCGTCCAGAGGCCCGGCCATCAGACCGGCGTCGATCAGCACCTGTTGCGTCTGCTCCCACGCTGCCGGGTCGGTGACGCCCAGCGCATCCGAGCGCCATAGCTCCAGCGAGTTCAACAGCACCTGCCGCTGCGTGTCGTATTGCTCCGGCTGCAAGTCGGTCACGTAGTTTTCGACGCTGATCGTGAAGGCGGCGTCGGGGTCCGCGAGGGTATCTTCCAGGCCGCGCCGCAGCGCACGCACCATACCGGCCACCAGCGCAGGATCGTCGCGGATGGTCTGCTCGTTGGTCAGCAGGCCGTTGGCGACCAGCGAGGCATAGTCCGACACCTCGATCACGTCGACCGGCGTGCATTGGTCCTC
>CBINGT010000048.1:0-12675 GCA_966250245.1 uncultured Anaerolineae bacterium | reverse complement strand
CTCAAGCATCTCGTAGGCGTCCTGCTTGCCGAACGGCGCCACGCGGAAGGTCACGTCCTTCAGCACCTCAACCAGCACGCCGCCCAGACCAAACGTCACCAGCGGGCCAAACTGCGGGTCGCGGTTCATGCCGACCAGCACCTCGACGCCGTCCATGCTGACCATTTCCTGCACCAGGCAGCCCCAGATACGCGCATCCGGCACGTACCGCTGGGCGCGGTACACGATCAGGTCGAACGCGTCGCGCACGTCCTGCGCGTTCCGCAGCCCGACGCGCACGCCGCCGACGTCGGTCTTGTGCAGGATGTCGGGGCTGGCGATCTTCAGCACCACCGGATAGCCGATCTCGTTCGCGGCCTCGACCGCTTCGTCGGCGGTGGCGGCCAGCTTGTTCGCCGGAAGCCGCAGCCCATACGCCTCGGCCACCCTGCGGGACTCGGCCTCGCCCACGCTGACACGCCCCTCGGCGCGCACCTGCTTGAAGACTTCCGCCACCGCGGCCTTATCCACGTCATACGTCACGTATTCGGGATCGGGCCGGTCGCGCAGCCGGCGATAATCGCGCATCGCGGCGAATGCAGCGCCCGCTTGCTCCGGGAATTTATAGTTCGGAACGTCATAGCTTGCCAATATGTCCACGCCCGGCTTAATGCGGGCCTCGCCCATAAACACGCCGAGGATCGGCTTGTCGAACGACTGCGCCAGCTTGCCGATTGCGTTCGCCGTTTCCTGGATCTCGGTCGTGGCCTGGGGCGTCACAATGCAGATCAGACCGTCCACGTTCGGGTCTTTGGCGACGATCTCGATTGCCTTGGCATAGCGATCGCTGCGCGCGTCACCGAGCACGTCCACCGGGTTAGCCGCGCTGGCTGCGTCCGGCAGGAATTCCTCAAGCTGATGGATCGTCTCGACTTCCAGCCGCGCAAGCTGCAGCCCACGCCGCTCCAACGTGTCCGTCGCCAGAATACCCGGTCCGCCCGCGTTGGTGATAATCGCGATCCGGTCCCCTTCGAGCAGCGGCTGCTGGGCGAACGCCCGCGCGTTGTCGAACAGCTCTTGCAGAGAGTTCATGCGCAGCACGCCCGCCTGGAAAAAGGCGGCGTCGTACGCCTGCTCGGACCCGGCCAGTGACCCCGTGTGGCTCGACACAGCGCGCGAACCGGCTTCAGTCACACCGCTCTTGAGCACCAGGATCGGCTTCTTGCGGCTGACTTTCCGCGCGATGCGGATGAACTCCTGCCCGTTCGGCACGCCCTCAATGTAGGACAGGATCACGCGGCTGTTCGGGTCGTCAGCCCACGCTTCCATCAGGTCGTTTTCGCTGACGTCGGCTTTGTTCCCCAGGCTCACGAACTTGCTGAAGCCGAGGTCCTGCTGCGCCAGCGACCAGTCGAGGATCGCGGTTTGCAGCGCGCCCGACTGCGACATGAAAGCGATCTTCCCTTGCGGCGGTGTGCCCGCGGCGAACGTCGCGTTGATGGGCGTGTACGTGTCGATGATGCCGAGCACGTTCGGACCGATGATGCGGATGTTGTATTGCTTGGCGATCTCGACGACTTCGCGCTCGCGCTCGACCCCTTCCTTGCCGGACTCGCGGAACCCGGCGGTGATGATCACGACCGCCGGAACACCCCGCTCGCCGCATTCACGCAGCGCGCCGGGCACGACCTTGTACGGAACCACCATCACCCCCAGGTCAGGAACCGTCGGCGTGTCCAGCACCGAGGCATACGCCTTGTGCCCGTAGATCTCGGTGGCTTTCGGGTTGATCGGGTAGATCTCACCCTTAAAACCGGACTCGATGATGTTGGCGAGCACCGTGTAACCGAGTTTGCCGGGCTCGGTGCTGGCTCCGATGATGGCGACAGACTTTGGTTGGAAGAATGACTCAAGCATATAAGCTCCCGGAGGCACAACTAAGCTAATCTCCGACGATTAGCGTAACGCAAGCCAAGTGCAGTGGAGTTGCAAGCAGAGCCGCCCGAGATAGAGCCGCGCGGCCGCTAGCCCGATCGGCGCGAAAAAGGGTGCAGCGAAAGAGGCAGACGCCAGCCGGTCCGGGCCAGACGTCATTATAGCCATGCCCCTTCGTCGCACTACCGAAAGAAGTCACACCGCTGACAGCAGAATTGCATTCCCCCCTGACATACCGCTCGGCGTGCGGTACAATATTCTCGAATATAACACATCTAGATGAGAGAAATTGCGCGCCGATGACGACCCGTATCTATCTCGACCACAGCGCGACCACCCCGCTCGACCCGCGCGTGCTGGACGCCATGCTGCCCTATTTCAGCGGCACATTCGGCAACACGCAAGCCGTGCACGCCTGGGGCCGCGAGGCCGAGCGCGATCTTGAAGCCGCCCGCGAAACCGTCGCGCGGCTGCTGAACTGCGCCCCGCACGAGGTCGTCTTTACCAGCGGCGGCACCGAGAGCGATAATCTCGCCCTGCGCGGGCCCGCTCAGGCGGCGCGCGCCGCGGGGCGGCCGTTCACGATCATCACCACGCCCGTCGAGCACGAGGCCGTGACCGTCACGGCGCGCCAACTGCGCGATACGCTCGGCGCGGCGCTGCGGATCGTCCCGGTCGATCGCTTCGGCCGGGTCGAGCCGGAGTCGCTGCGCGCCGCGCTGCAAGGGCTCTCGCCGGATGGGATCACCCTTGTAAGTTTGATCTATACCAACAACGAAGTCGGAACGCACAACCCAATTGCCGAGCTTGCCGCGATCGCGCACGAGCATAGCGCGCTGGTCCACACCGACGCCGTCCAGGCGGGCGGACTGGTGCCGCTCGACGTGCAGGCGCTGGGCGTCGATATGCTGTCGCTGTCGTCGCACAAGTTCTACGGGCCGAAGGGCGCGGGCGTGCTGTTCCTACGCGACGGGACACCGTTCCTCAGCTCACAGACCGGCGCCAAGCACGAAGACCATCGCCGCGCCGGGACGCACAACCTGCCCGGCATCGTCGGCACCGCGCGGGCGCTGGCGCTGGCGCGCGCGGAACTGGCGGAGAACGTCGCCCGCATGAGCGCGCTGCGCGACCGGCTGATCGAGGGCGTGCTGGAGCGCGTGCCGGATGCACAGCTCACCGGCCACCCGACCGATCGCCTCGCCGGGCACGCCAGCTTTGTGTTCCGGAACGTCGAAAGCAACACGCTGCTGATGCACCTCGACCAGCATGGGATCGCCGCTTCGTCCGGCAGCGC
Organism: uncultured Anaerolineae bacterium; assembly: GCA_966250245.1. Taxonomy (GTDB): domain Bacteria; phylum Chloroflexota; class Anaerolineae; order Aggregatilineales; family Aggregatilineaceae; genus DYGX01. Next base: position 9,467 of record CBINGT010000048.1, on the reverse strand, counting down.
GTGCAAGGTCGGGGATCCGAAGCCTTCCCCCATCCTTGAAGCGCTCGGCTACGGGCCGGAATGGACGCGCGGCGGGCTGCGCCTGACGCTCGGCCACGGCACGACCGACGCCGAGATCGAGACTGTGCTGGACGTGCTGCCCCGCGCCGTAGAGCGTGTGCGGGCGCTGAGCGCGCTGCACGTCTCCTAGAAACACGTTCGCTCTATGATGCACAGTAATGAGAAATCGCGGGTCGTCGTCGCGATGAGCGGTGGCGTCGATAGCTCCGTCGCGGCGGCACTGCTGGTCGAGCAGGGTCACGAGGTGATCGGCATGATGCTGCGCCTGTGGTCCGAAGACTGTGGCGAAGGCGGCTCGAACCGCTGTTGCACGCCCGGTCAGATGGCCGACGCGCGCCGCATTGCGGATAAGCTCGGCATTCCGTTCTACGTGATCGACACGCAGGACGTCTTCCGGCAGAAGATCGTGCAGTTCTTCATCGACCGCTACGCCGCGGGCGACACGCCGAACCCCTGCCTGGAGTGCAACCGCCACATCCGCTTCGAGTGGTTGCTCAATCACGCGCTCGCGCTCGACGCCGACTATCTGGCGACCGGGCACTACGCGCGCATCCGCCGGGACGTCGACGGGACCGCTCACCTGCTGCGGGGGCTGGATCCGGGGAAGGATCAGAGCTACGTGCTGAGCGTGTTGACGCAGGAGAAGCTGCGTCATGCCCTGTTTCCGGTTGGTGACTATGAGAAGCCGCGCGTCCGTGCGATCGCGCAGAAACTTGGCCTGCCGGTCGCGCAGAAGCACGACAGCCAGGATCTCTGCTTCCTGGCGGATGGGAATTACCGGCGGTTCCTGAAGGAGCACGCGCCCCAGGCCATGCAGCCCGGCCCGATCGTGACTCGCGACGGGCGCGAGCTTGGCACACATCACGGCCTGCCGAGCTACACCATCGGACAGCGCAAGGGCCTGGGAATCGCCGCGCCGGAGCCGCTGTACGTGCTGGCGACCGATCCGGCGCGAAATGCGTTGGTGGTGGGCACACGAGACGAGTTGGGAAGCAGCACGCTGTCGGCCAATCGAGTCAACTGGATTGCCGGGGCCGCGCCGGATGGACCATTCCGCGCGGGGGTGAAGATCCGCTATTCCGCGAAACCGGCTCCGGCGTGGGTCACACCGGAAGGCAAGGACCGCTTCAACGTCACATTTGACGAGCCACTGCGCGACATCACACCCGGCCAGGGGGCGGTCATCTACGACGGCGACGAATGCCTGGGCGGCGGGATCATCGCGCGCAGCGGGTACACTGGGGTTTAGAACGGACCACCGTTCCGGCGGGAAAACCCGCTAGGACGATTCGTCTTCCTGTTCCTGCAAGGTCTCTTCGACATCTTCTTTCTTGCCTTCGGCCTGGCCGGGCGTGCGAAGATGTTCCACCGGCTCCTCGTTGGGGTCGGCGTCGCCTTCCGCCTGACTCGGCATATACCGCGGTTCGTCCGGTCTTCTCTGGTAATCTTGATCTGCTTGCGCCATGGGATGCTCTCCATTGATGTACCGTCCGCTTCCCATCTCGTGAGACATGTGCACAGCACTACCATACAGCACCCGACGCCCCGGTACATGGGCAATCTGGCGAATGGGCGCATAGGTGAGTTGGGGGATTTCGGGCGGCAAAAAGCAGCGATTAGCTTTTAGCAGTTAGCGATTAGCAGTTAAGGGAGCTTTCCGGCACTAAGGAGCGTATTGTGTCGGGGGCAGAACCTCACCCCCTCCCCTCTCTCCGTAAACGGAGAGGGGAAAAGGAGCCGGGGAGTAAGGGGTAAGGTTTCTCCGGCGCGCTCCATGTCGGCTAGCTCTTTTCTTTAGCTAACCGCTAATCGCTAACTGCTAACCGCTCAAAAGCCGTTGAGCAGAATGTCCTGCACTTCCTTGCGAAAGAGCAGCATGACCAGCGTGCCGATCACGATGTACGGACCGTACGGCAGCGGCGTGAACCAGCGATAGCGGCGGCCCACGACCTGCAAGCCGATCAGGTACAGCACCGCGCCCGCCGCCCCGGCAAAGACTGTAATCAGCGACGCGAAGATGAACGCCCGCCAGCCAAGCATGAACCCGCTCAACATGCCGAGCATCACGTCGCCAAAGCCGAACGCGATCGCGCCGGGCCGGGTTACGGCGGCGAACGCGACCCCGCCGAGGAACATCGCAAAATACACCGCGAAGCCGACCACCCCGCTCACCAGGTAGTATCCGAACGAGCGCTCCGGATCCGGCGGCGCAACGGCAGCCGCAATCAGCGCGAAGGCCGACGAGGGCACGATCACGGCGAACAGGATCAACCGGTGCTCGATGTCGATCACGGTGACCAGCAGCAGGATCGCGACGTAGACCATCCACACCGGAAGCTGAGGCTCGTCGCGGAAGGCCAGTGCCATCGCGGGGAAGGCTAGCCCAAGCGCGATCTCGACCAGCGGATAGCGCCAGCTCAGGCGGCGGGGACGCGGCTTGAGCGGCGGCGGATCGGCAAGCTCCCCACTTTCCGCGCCATCGGGGGACGCTGCCTCGACCGGGCCGCTTGCGTAGGCGGGGCGTGGCTCGGCGCCGGGCGGTGGCTCTCGCTGGCCGGTCAGGAAGGCGATGATCCCCAGCCAGGCCGAGGGCGCGCGCGGCGTGCCATCAGGATAATGTGGCCGCGAGGGCGTGCGCCGCATCGGCAGGTCATCAGCCAGCACGTTCAGCACGCCGCCGACGAGGATTCCGAGCAGCGCGGCGCCGAAGATGATGAGGATTTCCATGAACATCGCGTCCTTTGTGCGACAGGAATGCAGCAAAGCGCCTGAGCCAGTAAGTCATTCGCCTGACAAGGAGCGCGTTAGCCCGTTCTGGCCCGCCTAACCGCTTAGTTCCCCGGACGAGACAGCGCCTCGGGCCGGTCGAGAATGAACGGCGAGGTCGGCGTGGGCGAACCGGGCGGCGGGGGCAGCAGGCGCACCGCGCTCACCAGCACGATCGCCGCCAGCACAACCACCACCAGAATCAGCAAGATTACCGGCGTAACTGCTCGCTGCGTGTTCATCCGCGTTCCTTTTCGGGGCATTATACCAGAACTCCCCGTGCGCGCTTGGCGGGTCGCTTCACCCCAATTCTAAGGGGTTCTGGCATAGGTCATTGTTTTAGCCTGTCATGGGTTCTATAATACGATTGAACAAAAGTGCGGTCGTTGAAGGGCAAGCGACCACGAAGTTAGAAAGGGACGGACATGTTCGCCCCAAGTGCATCCATCATCAACGATCTGTTCGGAGACAACGTTCTCAATGTTATCTATGCGGCCGCGCTGTTCATCGGCGTAGTGTACGCGTTGTTCCTGCTGTTCTTCCAGGGTATCGGTGACGCACTCGGCGATCTGGACGTCGATTTTGACGTCGACACCGACCTCGACCTCGATCTGGACGCCGATGCCGCCGGAGAAGCGGCTGGTGTGAGCATGCTGGCCATCGCCAGTTTCATCTCAGCATTCGGCGCGTTCGGGCTTATCGCGGTCACCCTGCTGGACGCCAGCCAGGTGGCGAGCTTGGTGGCGGCGCTGCTTGGCGGGCTGGTGATGGGCCTTGCCGCCCAGGCGTTCTTCGTCTACATTCTGTCGCCAACGGTCAGCAGCGAGGTTCACCGCACGCGGCTGGTCGGCATGGCGGCGGAGATCACGACGCCTATTCCACCCGGTGGCATGGGACAGGTCGCGCTGGTCGTTGAAGGCAGCCGCATAACCTATTCCGCTCGCGCCACGTCAGAAGGCGAATCGTTCTCTCGCGGCACGCCCGTCCGCATCGAGCGGATTGTGGGGGGCGTCGCCTACGTCTCGGATATTCTATAGCCCGGCCACTCTCTAGCACCTGTTGAATCGGTTTTCGCGCACCGTTTGCCACCGGAGATAGGAAAGGACATCACGCATGGATCTGGCTATCGGGGCATTTGTTATCCTACTGTTCCTCTTCATTGTCTTCACGCTGGTGGCCGTCTGGGCAACCCGCGTCCGCAAGGTTGGCCCGAACGAGGTCCTGGTGATCTCGGGCCGCCGCCGGCGCAACCCGGTCACCGGCGAAATCGAGCCGTATCGCATCGTCAAGGGCGGCCGCGCGTTCATCTGGCCCATTCTGGAGCGGGTGGACACCCTGTCGCTCGAGATCATGACGATCGAGGTCGCGACCGACGATGTATACACCCAGCAAGGCGTGCCCGTCACGCTGGAAGGCGTCGCGCAGATCAAGATCGCCAGCGATGACGTGTCGATCCGCACCGCCGCCGAGCGCTTCCTCTCGAAGTCTACCGACGAAATCCGCGAAGTGGCGCACGAGACGCTGGCCGGTCACCTGCGCGCCATCATCGGCACGCTAACCGTCGAGGAAATCTATCGCGAGCGCGATAAGTTCGCTCAAAGCGCGCAGGACGTCTCCGCCAGCGACCTGGCGAACATGGGGCTGGCGATTGATAGCTTCGTGATCAAGGACGTCCGCGATAAGGAAGGTTACCTCGAAGCGCTGGGCCGCCCGCGCATCGCCGAAGTGAAGCGCGACGCCGCCATCGCGGAGAACCTCGCCCGCACGCGCGAAGCCGAAGCGCGGCGTGACTACGAGCTTCAGCAGGCCGCGTACGACGCCGAAGTCAACCGCCGCCGTGCCGAAGCCGACCTCGCCGGAACGCTACAGGCGAATATCACCAACCAGGCGGTGCGCGCCGAGGAAATCCAGATCGAAGTCGTCGAGCGCCAGAAGCAGATCCAGGTGCAGGAACAGGAAGCCCTGCGCCGCGAGCGCGAGCTGGACGCGACCGTTCGCAAGCCCGCCGAGGCGGAGCAGTATCGCCTTCGCACCATCGCCGAGGCCGAGCGCTTCGCGATTGAGGCGCGCGCCGCCGGTGAAGCGGAAGCCATCCGCATCCGTGGTGAGGCTGAAGCGGCCGCCATCCGCGCGAAGGGTCTGGCCGAAGCCGAGGCGATGAAGCAGAAGGCCGCCGCGTGGCAGAACTACAACCAGGCCGCGCTCATCCAGCAGCTTATCGAGGCGCTGCCTGCGGTCGCTGAGGCCGTCGCCCGCCCGCTGGCGCAGACCGACCGCATCGTCGTCATCAGCAATGGGGATGGCGCGGGCGCCGGGGCGTCGAAGATCAGCGGCGACATCGCCTCGATCATCGCGCAGGTTCCTGCAACGGTCGAAGCGCTCACTGGCATGAACCTGACCGAAGCCATCAGCCAGCTCCCCGGCGTGCTCAACGGTACGCGCGAGCCGGCGAACGGCCACCCGCAGTCCGCGTCGAGCGAGGTGCCGCAGCCGGGTGACTAAGCACGTCCGCCGCCCAGGCCGCCTCGCGGCGTTGGGCCGGTCTATCCGCCAAGCAGGGGCACAGCGCGTCTGGCCCCTGCTGCGATCCCATCCGCAGACCTCGATCCTGGTCGCCGTGTGTCTGGCGACCTTCTGCGCGGGGAGCGCGATCGGGCTGCAAGTTGCGCTCAACATGCGCGAGCCCCGGCCGCTGAACGGCCAGTCGGTGGCAGACATCCCCATCCCGCCGACCGAATTGGCCCTGCCAACCGTTCCCACCGAACCGCCCGTCACGCCTACGCCGACTACCGTCCCCACCCCGCTCCCAACCGTGACCGGCGTGGTGTTCGACGCGTCTGGCACCTACGCCTTCCCCGTCGCGGGAAATCCAACGGACTATCGTTGGACGCACTATCACTGGGACGGCACAAACGCGGCAGATATCGAGGCGCGCTTCGGGCTGACGCAGGCGCAGTTCAACGAGGTCACCAGCGCCCCGCTTGTCGCGATCACATCCGGCACGGCGCGGCAATACAGCGGGAACATCGGCGGCATGGGCTACATGCTGCAAGGCGACGACGGCTACGATTACTACTACGGGCACATGTCCGAGCTGTGGGTGCCCGACGGTACGCGCGTCCAGGCGGGCGACCCGCTCGGCCGGATCGGGAACACGGGCCTGACGGCGCAGTACCTGGAGCCACATCTGCATCTGGCGATCGGCCCGCGCGATACGCTGTGGGAGCAGGCCGCCTCGGTCAACGCGGCGGAGCATTTGCAAACGTTGTTCGGGCTGCCGTGGTGGGAGCCGCCTTCGGTCGCGGTGCCGTTCGCGCAACCGGCCGGATCGCCGGTCGTGCATCCGAGCGCTGCGATCGTGACGACCTTCGAGCAGGCGCAGGCTGGCGCGCTGAGGGAACCATCTGTCGAAATCGGTGTGACGCCCGGCCTCACCGAGACGCTGGATGTGGTATCGACGCTCGACGGCGTCGTCAACGTCAGCCGCTGGACCGACGCTTACGGCACGCGCATCCAGATCACCAACGAGGCGGCGCGCAGCACAGTTGTGATCTCAGGCGTGCAGGAGTGGCTGGTCGAGGATGGCGACGTGGTCACGCGCGGGCAGGTCGTCGGCCGGTGGAATCCGGCGCAGCGCCCCACTCTGCACTACATAATGTACCAGAATGACGCTATCATTGACCCCACGCCCAGCCTCGGCCTGCCGACCGCCGGATAGCTGGGCGAGACTTCACCGCACCCGGAGAAACGCCAACTATGTCATCCGCCCGTCTCAGCGCCGTCGTGGCGCTCGTGATCGCATCTCTGCTGGCGCCGCTGCTCGTCGCCTCGCCCGCAGGCGCCCAATCCGACGACACGATTACGATTGGAACGACCGATCTCCCGCGCTCGCTTGACCCTGCCGATGCATACGACTTCGCGGCGTGGGAAGTGCTCAGCCACCTCTATACCGGCCTGACGCGCCAGACTCCCGGCACGCTCGACACCGAGCTGGCGCTGGCGAGCGCGGTGGACGTCAGCGAGGACGGGCTGACGTATACCTTCACGTTACGCGAGGATACGGCGTTCGCGGACGGCACGCCAATCACCGCGCAGGACTTTGTCGCGTCCATCGAGCGGGTGATCGCGCTCAATCGCCCGGCCGCTGAAGCGGTGACGCCATATGTCGCGCGCGTCGAGGCGGACGATGAGGGGCGGCTGGTGTTCACACTGCGGCGTCCGGTGCCGTACTTCCTGGCGCTGGTCGCGCTGCCGCCGTATTTTGCGCAGCATCCAACACTCGCCGCCAAGGCGCAGGCCGATCCCTTCCTTGCGAACGGGATGATCGGCAGCGGGCCGTACCAGCTTGAGCGATACACGCCGGGTCAGGCGATCATTTTGACGGCAGACGAGAGCTACACGCTCGGCCCTGCACCGCAGAACGCGCGCATCGTGCTGCGGCAGTTCGCCTACACGCGCGACCTGCGCGCTGCGCTGCTAGCACGTGAACTCGATGCAGCGTGGCGGGCGCTGTCCCCCGACGATCTGGCGCAGCTTGGCCGGGTCGACGGACTGGTGCGGTACACCGTCCCCAGCACGCGCGTTTACTACCTGTACATGAATCAGGAGCTTGAGCCGACCGACGATCCGCTGGTGCGTGAGGCAATCGTGCGCTTGCTGGAGCGCGAGGAATCGGTTCAGCAGGTCTTCGGCGCGCAGATGAGCCCGCTGACAAGCCTCGTGCCGGACCTGTTCCCCGAGGCTTACGCGCCGATCTGGCCGGACGAGCCGGACGTTCCCGCAGCGGAAGAAGCTCTGCGCGCCGCCGCCTACAGCGACCGTGGCTCGTTCCGGCTGAGCTTCGGGCTGACGACCTCGCGCTACCTGTACGGCGACCGGCTGGTTAGCGGCGTGCAACAGCTTTTGCGCGCCAGCCTGCGCGACACCGATTACGTGTTGAGCGGGCTGTCCAGCGACCGCACCGGTACCGAGTTCATGCGAGACATCCGCGAGGGGACGCCCAGCGCAGCCGTGATCGGGTGGACGCCGATCGTGCCGCATCCGCTGGCGTATCTGCGCCCGCTGGTCCACAGCGACGAGGCGATCCCCGCCAATGCCCACTACGCCACGCCGGAGCTTGACGCCTTGCTCGACGAGGCGGCGGCCACCAGCGATCCGGCCCGGCTGGAAGCGCTCTACGCCGAGATCGCGCAGATTCTGCTGGATGATTATGCGATCGCCCCGCTCTGGCAGGATACCCACACCCTCATCGCGTGGGATGACCTCAGCGGGATCGTCATCGAACCGAACGGTCTGCTGCACCTGGATCTTCTGGCGCGGGAATAGCGTAACGCCTAGAAATGCAAAACGGGAGCGGCCACTGAAACCGCTCCCGTTCAGCAAATCAGGAAACTGGTGCGCGTTACCGCGCGTCGTAGCCCGGTCCGTTCTGGAAGAAGTCGTAATTCGGCTGGATGTCTTCCGTCAGGTCCACAACCTCGCCGCCCGCCGCCGCATAGCGCGTGCCACGGAACGGGATCCGCTCCTGACCGGCCGCCATCTCGTAGGCCGACGGGACCTCATCCTCGACAAAGATCGCCTCGAACGGGCATTCCGGCACGCACGCGCCGCAGTCAATGCACGTATCGGGGTCGATAAAGTACCACGGCCATTCGTCTTCCGGCTGACCAGGCACAATGCAGTCGACCGGGCAAACCTCAACGCACGCGCCGTCGCGCAGGCAGAGGCTAGTAATGATATGGGTCATCTGATGCTCCTCTAGGTATTCAAATGAGGTTGAGCGATTTCGCGCTTTCCCCGACTATACGTGATCCTCGAACACTTTCCATGTGACGAATACATGAAGTCGCGCGTGACGTTCGGCACAGCGCGCCCTGCCCGCCACATCGCCCGAATAATAGATCACAACGCGGGATACGCCAAATTAAAATGCATGAAGAATTAAGCGGTTAGCAGCGAGCAGTTAGCGGTTAGCGAGAGCAAAGGCAGATGTGATGCGGCAGACAGGCAGCGGGCCCATCGCAAATTGCTTATCAGTTCCTTTCCACGCTGCGCTCTTTCGTGCTGGATCTTGTTTTTCAGCTAACTGCTAATCGCTAAAAGCTAACCGCTGCCCTCAAAAAAACAGGCCCCGTTCGGTTGAACGGAGCCTGCCGCATGGACCAGATGGCCGCGTGAACTAGCCGCGCGCCGCCGCGAACCGCTCGGCGACGTCCGCCCAGTTCACCACGTTCCACCATGCGGTGACGTACGCGGCACGGTTGTTCTGATACTTGAGGTAGTACGCGTGCTCCCACACGTCCAGCACCAGCAGCGGCACCACGCCCCACTGGGTCAGGTTCTGGTGCTTCTCGGCGGTCAGCACTTCAAGCTGTCCCGCGTTCGGCTCCCAGACCAGCAGCGCCCAGCCGCTGCCCTCGACCGCTCCGGCCGCCGCGCTGAAATGCGCCTTGAACGCCTCGAAGCTGCCGAAATCCTTCGCGATCTGCGCCGCGAGGTCGCCCTCCGGCTCAGCGGGGCCGCTGCCGGGCGGCGCCATGTTCGGCCAGAAGATGCTGTGCAGAAGATGGCCCGAGCCATGGAACGCAGCCTCGCGCGACCAGTGCTTGATCAGCGCGAAGTTGCCCTCAGCACGGGCCTTC
>CBINGT010000047.1:0-12733 GCA_966250245.1 uncultured Anaerolineae bacterium | reverse complement strand
AGGCGCTGGACATGCTCGGCCCGAAGCTGCGCAACAGCTTCATCTTGACGATCTGCCGGGCGATCGCCGCGGCGGCTTCGTACTCTGCATCTTCCGAGTGGTCGCACAGCGAGAACGCGATCGCCGGTTTGTGCCAGATCACCGCTTCAAACGCCGCCGATACCGTGCCGCTGTACGTCAGGTCTTGCCCCTGGTTCGGCCCCCGGTTGATACCGGACACCACCAGGTCGATCGGCTCGTCAACATAGCCAAGCAGCGCCACAGCGACCGAGTCCGACGGGGAGCCAGACGTCGCGTACGCCGTCACGCCCTCCACCGGAAACTTGACACGCTTCACGCGCAGCGGCTTGTGCATCGTCTTGCGATGACCGGTCGCGCTCTGGTTGTCCGACGGCGCGGCGACCGTGACCTTCCCCAGCGGCAGCATCGAGCGGGCCAGCGCGATAATTCCCGGCGCCATCACACCGTCATCGTTCGACACAAGAATATGCATTGGGACGTTCTCTCCTCCGCGACTGTCCAACCGGGCGCCATTCTACCGCACGGGGGAAGCGGCTCCCACCACAACCCGCGCGGGAAAACAAGCCCCCTGACAACGGTGCCAGGGGGTTTGGTTCAAAACTGAGTTAACGGGGCGAATGGTGTATCAAGTGCCGCCCAGTGTGGGGCGGCAGGTCGCCGTGGAATGAGCTTATTAGTCTTCCTCCCAATCGTCGTCGTCCCAATCGTCGTCGCCGTCCTGGCCGCTTGCGTAATCGAGCGTCGGCGGGCGAAGGTCTACGACCTCCAGCAATGCATCGCACTCGGGGCAATTGACCAGGTCCCACACCTCGATCGCGTCGCGCAGGTTTACCCACGAGCCACACGACGGGCAGCGGGAGCGCAGCTTGCTCTTGGGACTCCGCTGGCTCTCGGATTTATTGAGGAGGACATCGTCGTTCATTGTTGGCATTTGACTACAGTTAGTAGACTCCGAACATCGCAATAGCCATGATATATCACGGAATGCGATCGCTGTCAATCACGCTCGCGCCCTACCGGAACCCGGCTGGACATTGTGCACGCTAGCGATCGCCTCCGCTGACCTCGACGGTCACTACGCCGGACGGTGCGCTGTTGCCTGCCGCGTCATACGCGACAGCGTGGACGGTGTGCGTCCCCGCCGCGCCGATCGGCCAGCGCACGCTGTACGGCCATTCCTCGCTGATCTCGTATAGCTGATCGTCTACATAAAACTCGACATAACTAACTTGCAGATTATCCTCCGGTTCCGCCGCCAAAGTAATGTACAGGTCGTCCGGCGCAAATGAGGCGCCGTCTTCAGGTGCGGTCAGCGTCACAGTTGGCGGCTGGTGGTCGATCGTCACTGTGACGTAAGCCGTCTCGATGCTCTTATCGTTGCGGACCGCAGTCAGGCGCAGCGTGTACACCGCGCCGTTGCTCAGGCTGCTGGTATCCCAGGTCGCCAGCAAGAGGTCGCGCCCGGTTTCGGTCCCGGCTTCGACCAGGGCGTTCCAGACGTCCGGCTGCATGCCCGCGCCATACGAAAGCTGATAGTAGTCGAGGTCGTCCTCGAGCACCGTCCCGATCACCTCGACCGTCCCGGTGATCCGCGCCAGATAGCCGGGCTGGCTAATCGCGACCGGGCTTTGCGGCGAAATATCGCCCTCGGTGTCGTACTCAGTTGGCGGCATAGGCTGGTTGGTGTCCCGCGCCCACTGCCGCGCCTCGGGCGGATAATCGAAATAGGGCACATTCTCGACGCAGCTCGCCGGGGAAGACGCCGTCGCCAGACGCCCGGAGCACACGTTGACCGCCACCGCGCGCCAGTAACTATCCACCTGGATCGGCTGTGTGTCCACGCCGGTTTGCGGATCGACGTAAAACAACTCGTGCCGCTGCGGGCAATAGCGCGTCGGCAGCAGGCCGGAAATCTGGCAGACCATCCGGTCCACCACCGTTGCGGGGCGCTCCCACTGCTCCACCGGCAGATTATCGCGGGCGTGGGCGTATTCCATCACCGCCTGCCAGATGTACGCCGCGCCAGTAGAGCCGGTCACGTCGTTCATGGAGTGGTTGTTGTTATTGCCAACCCACACGCCGGTCACAAGCTGCGGTGTATAGCCGACCGTCCAGCTATCGCGGTTGTCGTTGGTGGTGCCGGTCTTGACCGCCGCCGGACGCGACAGGTTAAGCGCGCTGTCTGAGCCAAACGCCGGAGCGCGCGCTTCCGCGTCTGCCAGGATGTCTGTCATGATGTAAGCGAGCGCGGGCTCCAGAATCAGCCGCCGTTGGAAGGTGCCCGTCTCCTGCCCGTATTCCCACAGCACGGTGCCGTCCGGCGCCTCGATCCGCAAAAGCGCCACCGGGTTCAGCGTGCGGAAGCCGGGCGCCGCCTGGTTCGCGCGGACTGGCATCCCGACCATGTAACCGCCGGTATTGAAGACGTTGTACGCGTAGGTGATATCCAGCAGCGAGACTTCCGCGCTGCCAAGCGCCAGCGCCAGCCCATAGCGATCGGTTTCGTTCAGCGAATTGATTCCCAGCCGGTGCGCGACACGAACGATCGGCCCCAACCCGATCGTGCTGGCGATCTGGACCGGTGGGACGTTGTACGAGTTCGCCAGCGCCGACCGCACGCTGACCGGCCCGTGATACTGGCGGTCGATGTTGACCGGCGTGTACGGCTGGCCGCCGTTGTCGAACTCCATCTCGACGTCGTAGGTCATCGTCGCGGCGGTGATCCCGTTCGGGTAACCGGGCAGCCGCCCCTGCAGGAACGCAGCCATGAACACGAACGGCTTGAACACCGACGCGGGCTGGCGCAACGCCAGCGCGGAGTTGTAGTTGCCGTCGATGCCTTCGTTCCAAAAATCGGTACTACCAAGCATCGCCAGCAATTCGCCCGTTTCGGCGCGCAGCACCACCACCGCTGCGTTTGTCACTTCGCGCTCCACGCCGAGCATCTCCGGCGGAAGCTCGCTCAGATAGGCCGCCGCCTCGCAGGGGGTTCCAGCGCTGGTGTTGTACGTCACACGCGGATCGGCGCCGCCCAGCCGGGCGACGTGGCTCCGCGCCACGCACTCGGCTTGAAGCTGCAAGTCCACGTCGAGCGTCGTGTAAATGCGCAGCCCGCCCCGGCTGACCAGCCGCGCGCCGTCCAGCCCCAGCTCGTTGAGGATCGCCTCGGCTTCGGCGCGCGCGAACAGCGAGAAATGCGGCGCGATAATGTCGAACCGGTCAGCGAACGGGCGTACAGCGATCAATTCGCTCGCCGCGGCGTCCGCCTGCTCCCGCGTGATGTAGCCCTGCGAGGCCATCACGTCGAGCACAATCTCTTGCCGCCGCTTGGCCGCTTCCGGGTTGTCGATCGGGTTCTGCGCGGGAAATTGCGGGATCGCGGCAAGCATCGCGGCCTCGGCCAGCGACAGGTCACGCGCGGGTTTGCTGAAATAAAGCTGCGCCGCCGCTTCGACACCATACGCCAGATTGCCGTAGAAATTGGTGTTGATATACCACTCAAGGATCTGGTTCTTGCTGTACAGGCGCGAGATTTCCGCGGCGAGGATGACTTCCTTCAGCTTGCGATCCAGCGACAGCTCGCGGCGTTCGTCCGGATCCATCAGCACGTTGCGGACAAGCTGCTGCGTGATCGTGCTGCCGCCCTGCACCTGCCCACCCGTCAGGTTGACCCACATCGCCCGCGCGATGCCTTCGAGGTCAAAGCCGGGATTGCGATAGAAGCTAGCGTCCTCGATGGCGACGGTCGCCTGTAGAAAGTATTCCGGCACGGCGTCGAAGCGCAGCCAGCGACGATCCCCGCCGAGCGGATCGATCACCTCATAGATGGCGGTCTGACCGGTGCGATCGTAGAGGACGGTGGTCAGGAAGGCGTCTTCTTCGGCGGCGATAATCGCCTCGGGCGGGGGAAGCTCGCGGGCGTAGTGCCAGTAGAGCAGCACTCCGGCGCCCGCGCCAGCCAACACGAGTAAGGTGAAGATTCCTGCCAGCGCTAGGGATGCGGCAATCGCCCAACGGAGAACGCGCGGCGCGCTGACGCCGCGAGACTGGCGGCGAAGGCGGCGGTGGCGAGCAGCGCGCGGAACAAGCATTCTAGCTATCCATTCCTGACCGGTTGTGCTACACTTCTGGCCGGTATGGAACTGGCCCGTGAGCCGAAAATCGCTCGCCGGTTATCATAGCATGCGGCCGAGCAGAGTGACAAGTTCATTCGCTGCGCACGCCTGCGCCGCTGTCATAGAGAGGGACAGCTAGGCATGACGCACACCGATCCACAGAAGTTGCTGCTAGTAGACGACGACAAAGAATTACTGGACCTGCTCCGCCTCGAATTTGAGGCAGAAGGGTACGAAGTCGCCGCCTTTCAAGACGGGCTGCAGGTGCTTAAGTTTGTTCGCAAATCCGGCCTGCCGCATCTGGCGTTGATCGACCTCAAGCTCCCGTCGATGCACGGCTTTGAGCTTGCCGAGCAATTGAAAGCGCTTGGCGACGTGCCGATCGTGTTCCTGACAAGCATCAACGAGCCGGACACCGTCGTGACCGGCCTGCGAAAGTACGCCGACGATTACGTGACGAAGCCGTTTCAACTGCCGGAGCTCCAGGCCCGCGTGCAGCGCATTCTGAGCCGCATCACCGATTTCAGCTATGCGCAGGCGCCGCAGATCGAGGTGGACGAGCACCTCGCGGTCGATTTTGGCAACAGCCGCTTGCTAGTTCGCGGGCGAAGCGTCGCGCTGACGCCCACCGAGGCGAGCCTGCTCCACGTGCTGATCCGCAATGCGGGGCGCGTCGTCCCGTCGAGTACGCTGATCGCGCGGGTGTGGCCTCGCTCGGAGATTTATGAGGACACGCTGCGCGTCCACATGCACCGGCTGCGGCGAAAAATCGAGCCGGACTTCCATCACCCGACCTACATCTTCACCGAGCGTGGCGTCGGCTACCGGTTCCGCTCGCTGGAGCCAGAGGCGGACGAAGCGAACGACGAGCCGTCTTACTATCGCTCATGACAACGACGCCAGACAGGCATGATGTGATGCAGCTTTCCTCTGTGCCCGCACAACCTGAAGCCGAAACGGATGCAGATCAGCAGATATTCTACCGGCTGACCTCGCTGGCCGCGCAAACGGACGCGATCGAGCCGCTGCTATCCGCGCTGGCGAAGGAGCTAGGCGTTCCGGCGCTGAGCATCAGCGCGCCCGAAGACGCCGACGGGCAGGAGACCAGCGCGCAGGTCAGCGTGCCGCTTCGCTATTGCGGGCGGCTGCTGGGCCACTTGTGCGCCGAAGCCGCGCCCGACGCCAGCAAAGATGCGCTCGTAGCGCGCATGGCGTTCTTCAGCCCGGTGATCGCGCTCCAACTGGCTATGAGTATGCGGTGCGAGGACGAGCTGACCGTCAGCCCCAGTTCGGATGGCTTTGCGCACAATCTGCGGGACGAGTTGGATCGCCTGGAAGCCGTGCTCGACGCGACGAACGACGCGATCCTGCTGGTAGATACGCACGAAACGCTAGCGATGGCGACGCCGCAGTTCGAGACGTTCACCGGCATCTCGCGCTATGACATCCTGGGCATGCGCGTCACAGAGTCGAACAGTCGAAGCGGAAATAAGCCACAGCTCCCCCCGGCCATGCTCAACGTCATCCGCGCGCTGGCCGGGAACTACACCGAAAGCCTGGGCGGGGAGTTCGAGGTCACTGAGCCTCAACGGCGGACGCTCGTGTGGTACAGCGTGCCGGTCTATGTTCGCAGCGGCGCGCTGCTTGGCCGCATCTACGCCTTTCGCGACGCCACGCGCGAGCGCGAGCTGGACCGCATGAAGACCGAGTTCATCTCGCTCGTCTCGCACGAACTACGCACGCCGCTAACGTCCGTCAAGGGCTTCTGCGATCTGCTGCTCGAAGACAGCGCGGATCAGTTCGACCCGGAGAGCCGCGAATATCTTGAGATCATCGCGTTCAACGCCGACCGTCTGATCGCTCTGATTAACGACATTCTCGACATCACGCGGATCGACTCAGACCGCATTGAGCTCAAACCAGAGGCGTGTTCCATCGCAGATGCCGTCTCCGACGCGACCTCAGCGATCAACGTGATCTTAAAGCAACGCGGGCACACGCTGTCGGTGGACGTGCCGGATAACCTGCCGCCAGTCTGGGCAGATCGCGCGCGTCTGGCGCAGGTCATGGCGAATCTGCTCGCCAACGCCCTGAAATACACGCTCCAACCGGGCGAGATCCGCATTTCTGCCCGCGCCGCCTACTCGGCTGAGGAGCTTCCGCCCGGCGCGCCGCGCGCGCAGATTGTGCCGTGCGTGGTGATCAGCGTGCAGGATTCCGGGATTGGCATCGCGCCGGAAGATGCGGACCGGATCTTCGAGCGCTTCTTCCGCACGCAGACCGGGCCGAACAGCGGCATCAGCGGGACCGGCCTGGGCCTTGCGATCGTCAAGTCGCTGGTAGAGTTGCAGGGCGGCCGTGTGTGGTTTGAATCCGCCCCTGGCGAAGGCTCGACGTTTTTGTTCTCTATCCCCCTCGCCCACGCAGAGCAGCAGTTGGGAAGCTTTTAGGCAATTCGCAGTTTGCAATCGGCTCGAAACACGGCGAGCCCGCTCGACGCTGTCACCTGCCGCTCACGGTCTGCGCTCGCGAGGGCTATTGTAGACATGAGTACATGAAAATTCATCGGAAATTCAGGTTTCCGGCAGCCAAGCAAAGCGATCCGTCGCTATAATGAAATGGGGCGCAAGAGAAATCGTATACACAGCGCAGCGCCCGTGGTGGGGAATCGGCGTCGTCTGGTTCGCGCAGGACGCGAAGACCGGGCTGCCGCAGCAGACTGACCGAAGTGATTATGCCTCGAATCCTTGTTGCCGAAGACGAACCTCATATCCTCCTGCTCATTCAGCGCAAGCTTGAAACGGCCGGTTACAGCGTCACTACCGCTACCAACGGCAGAGACGCGCTGGAGATCGCCCTGCGCGAGCGGCCTGACCTGCTGTTGCTCGATATTCTGATGCCCGAAATCGAGGGGCTCGCGATCTGCAAAGAGGTCAAGGAAACGTTCGGCGACGACGCCCCGCCCGTCATCATCATCTCCGCGCTCGGCCAGCAGATTGACGTCGAAGCAGGCATATCGGCGGGCGCCGACGACTACATCATCAAGCCCTTCTCACCGCGCGTCCTGCTGGAACGCGTCGAAGCCGCGCTGTATCGCTAGACACGCGTCTCGCGAATTGATATCAAGTTGATTAATTGATAAAAGCGTAATATGACGTGTAACGGAAACGGGCTAAGCTAGGGGCACATTTGAGTTAGATATGCTCCCGGCCCAAATCCCGCTTACCCTAGAGCATCTCTTCCCCACCCCATCTGACTCAAATGGAAGGACCGCTCGTAGCGGTCCTTAATGTTTTTATATACATATGCTATCAAATCTTATCAAATCAAAAACAAAGCCGGAAACAACCGCGCGAACCTATCCGCCGGAGCTATCGACCACCAACGACCCGATCACAGCGCGATCCCCGGCAGGCTGCTCCCCTTGCACGACCGGCAGTAGCTGCGGATCGCCGTACCAGTAAACGCGCACCGCAAGGTCGTACGTCCCTGGTGGTAGCGTGTCCGGCAGCGAGAGCCGGTGCACGTCAAGCTGTAGTGTGTCCGGCATCCACGTGCTGGTAGGCGAGTACCCATCAAGCGGGGGGCCGTCATGCTGCGCGACGACGTTCCCCTGCCCGTCCAGCGCCACGACCGAGACGCTGTAATCCAGCGGGACCGGCTGCAGCGCACTCCACCACAGAAAGACGTTGATCGTCTCCCCGGGCGCGGCCTGCTCAGGCGCGGACGCCTGCCGCAGCCCGAACAGGTCGCCAAACTGCGCAAGCTCACCTGACGGCACGCGATCGTAGCGATAGCTGTACAGCCGCTCGCCCAGGTGATCGACCGACAGCGCGGCGGTCTGCGCGAATCCGGCATCCGCAATCAGCGCGCCATACTCGGTCATCGGCGCATCGCCCCAGTACACCAGCCAGAACGCATCGAGCGCGTGCAGCGTGTCGAGCAGGCGCGGCAGAAACTCGACGCCGTATTCCGAGCGCCATTCGCGCAGCGAGATCGCAGGCGTGCCTTCGCCCATCTGCTGCTCGACGTAGTAGCGCACCGGAAAATCCCCGACCCACACGTCCATCAGCACCGGCTCGTCGCCCTGGTGATAGCGGGTCACGTTTGCGGTGACGGTGCGCCAGTTCGGATAGTTGCGCCGCGCGTCGACCGTCGTCAGGCCGACCACCACGATCACCGCGACGAGCAGCGCGCGCCCTACCCGCTGCAAGTTCGTCAGACCATGCGCCACCAGCACCGCGATCGCGGGCGCGATCAGCACGAAATTGCGCTCGGTCAGGAACTGGCGGCGCGCGTTGATCGCCACCGTCAGCCCGACCATCAGCACGATCCACAGCGCGGGATAGGCCGTTGCCCACAATGGCCGCAGGCGGACGCGCACGCTCTCAAATCCGTTCGTGCGGCGATACGTCACATATACCAGTCCGAGCAGGAGCAGCGCAAACATCAGCCCGTAGTGACTGCCGAGCAGCGCGGTCCGTACGGCCCGATAGGTTTCCGGGCTGTTCGGCACAGAGTTTCGGAAATAGAGCGGATCGTCCCAACGGACGCTGTTCTGCACCAAGACAACCGGCACCCACGGCAGGAAGCCGAGCGCGACAGCGGCGAACAGGAACAATCCGTCGAGCACGCGCCGCCGCCCGCGCGCAAACAGCAGAAAGTGTACGCCCTGCGCTAGCAGCACGAACGCGCCGAGATAGTGCGTATAGAGCAGCGCCAGCGACGACAGCACATAGCCGATCCGCGCCGCCCGCGTGGACCGCCGCCACACGCGCACATAGTACACGCTCGACACGATCGCAAGCGTCGCCATCAGCCCATAGTGGCGGACTTCCTGCGCCAGATCGATCGGCAGGTCCGCCAGGGCAAGCAGCAACGCCGCCAGCGCCCCCGCCAGCGGACCAAACAGCCCGCGACTCAGCGGGTAGATCGCGGCAACGCCGATCATGCTGATCAGCACGCTGAAGTAGCGTAGCGCGAACTCGCTCTCGCCGGTCAGCGTGCGCCAGATGCGAAACAACACGAAAAATAGTGGGGGGTGCTGATCGGCTGCCATCGTGCGCGTGATGTCGTCCAGGCCCGGCCCCTCGGTGAGGACGAGCGTCCAGCCTTCGTCCGCCCACAGGCTGCGATCGTCAAGCGCGTGGACGCGCAACGCCCACGCGAGCAGCAGGATGCCAACCAATGCGACCAGCAGGCGCGGCGAGATATTTCGGCGAGCGCGAGGCATGGGGATCAGTCTGCTCCGGCGCGAAAGGATACGCACCGCGATTGTACCCCGTGCAGAAAAGCAGCCCAAAACAGCGGATGCTGCTCTTTGCTGTCTTTAGCTGCTCTTTCGCTTCAGAACAACCTCGGCTGATCGATTGGGCGACGGCCATCCAGCAGGACGTACGGCGCGATCCGCTGCACGCCGCGCACGCCGATGGCACGTAGATCGGAAAGGTCCTTAAGGCGGCCATTCGCCCGCGCGGCGATGATCCGGTCCGCGCTCAATGGCCCGATGCCAGGAACGCGCAACAACTCGGCGCGCGTGGCATGGTTGAGCTCCACCGGCTGGTGCACAAGCGTCTGGTCGGCCCAGGCGCGCTTCGGATCGACCGAGAGCGGCAGATCGCCCTGCCCCTCGAACGGTAGTTCCTCAAGCTCAAAACCGTAGTCGCGCAGCAGGAAGCTCGCCTGATATAGCCTGAGCTGGCGCTGGGGATCGGTCGCGGGCGCGTCGGAGAGCGGCGTCTCGACCAGCGGGCGAAACGCCGAGTAGTACACGCGCGACAGCCGCATCTGGCGGAACAGCATGTCGGTCACGCTGAGCAGCTCGAGGTCCGACTCCCCCGCCGGACCGACGACCAACTCGGTCGTGCTGCTGGCGCGCAGGTTCGCGTCGGGATCGCGGCGAAACTCTTCCACCCAGCGCAGCGGCGTGAGAAGTTCCTCGTCAAAGCGCTTGCCGGGCGCGATCCGCTCCAGCCGGTGCGGATTGGGCGCTTCAAGGTTGATCGACACCCGGTTGGCAAGGCGCATCGCCTCACGGACTTGGTCGCGCTCTGCGCCAGGCATCAGCTTGAGATGCAAATAGCCTCGGAAGCCGTACTCCTCGCGCAGGATCGCGCCGGTATCGAGGATCGTGTCCTGACTGGTCACCCCGCCGCGAATGATGCCTGACGAGAGAAACAGCCCTTCGACCGCCCCCGCCCGGTAGAGCGCCATGAACCCGCTCGCCAATTCGTCTGGCGTGAAGCGCACCCGCTTCATCGATGTGCGACCGGCGCGGAACGGGCAATAGAAGCAGTCACGCTCGCAGGCGGTAGTAGACATCGCCTTGAGGATCGGCATCTGGCGATTGCCCGCGACGACGTTTGTGATGCAGCCGCTGAGGTCCGGCGGCACGCGGCGCGAGCGAACCGGCTTTTCCTCGGCGGGCGCGTCGCCAACCGACTCGAACTCGGTGGTGCCGTGGAGTGCGCTCAGCAGGTCGTGGCCGTCCATTGCACGCTCCTAAAAAAGCGCTGGTGTCATATCATAATTATATCGAACATAGGTTCTATCTGCAATAGAAGAAAAACGCTCCACGCCAGGCGCAGAGCGTTCATTGAGCAGGTGCTGAAGGCTGCTGACAGGCGCGGCCGCTATTCCGCTGCTTCGGCCTCGCTCGCCTCTTCGTCCGCCGCAATCGCTTCGGCGGCTTCTTCGTCTGTCGCACGCCAGATCTCCGTCGCACGATCTATATAAAGGATACCGTCAAGGTGGTCGATCTCGTGCTGGAAGACGCGCGCCAGCCAGCCCTTCGCCTTGATGCGGACCTTCTTCCCGTTCCGGTCGAGCGCCTGGACCGTCACCGCTTCGTGGCGGCTTACGTTGCCGTAATAGCCGGGGATCGACAGGCACGCCTCGATCCCGTCGACCATCTCATCCGAAACGCGGACCAGTTCGGGGTTGATCAGCGTGTAAAGCACGCCCGCCTGATCGCCGTATTCCTGTTTGCTTTCCTCGTCGTCACCCAGCCGCACGACGATCACCCGCTGGCTGACCTCGACCTGCGGCGCTGCCAGCCCCACCCCGGGCGCGGCGAGCATCGTCTCGACCATGTCGTCGATCAACGTCTGCAGCTTCGGATCGTGGACGTTCGTCACCTTGTGCGCCTTTTTGCGCAGGATCGGGTTTTCGGGCGTAATGATTTTACGCAGTGCCATTGGTGCACCTGTTCCCCGTGTTGTGCTTTGCGATAGTTGCGATTGTACCGCTTCGCCGGGGCGCCGTAAAGCGTCGGATCCTTTCCTGAACTAAGGTTGCGCGAGCGCCCGCAAAGGCATTTCTACGCGAAGAAATAGCCCATTTCTCGGCTGACTTAGCCTTGACAGGCATCCGGCGGGATGCTAATATTCGCAAGCTACTCGTACGGCGCTAACCCTGCATGCCAGGGCGCTGGCGACCGAATTGGATGAAGGATCGTACGTGAGGCCATCCCGCCATTAGTTCATTCGATGGCCTCACGCTATGAAGACCGATGAAGACGGGTGAGCAATCACCCGTCATTGCGCCAGGTAAAAAGAACGCAAAAGGTTCACGTTAGGAATCGCCAGTGTACTGGCATAGCTTGGAGGCAAAGAATGCCGACGATCAATCAGCTTGTTCGTAAGGGTCGTCAAGCGAAGAAGAAGAAGAGCAAGGCGCCTGCCCTGCTTTACACCTTCAATTCTTATTCGCAGCAGCGTACCCGCCGGCCCAAGGGCGCCCCGCAGAAGCGTGGTGTCTGCACCCAGGTGAAGACCATGACCCCCAAGAAGCCGAACTCGGCCCTGCGTAAGGTGGCCCGTGTTCGTCTCAGCAACGGGATCGAGGTCAGCGCCTACATTCCGGGTGAGGGCCATGGCCTGCAGGAACACAGCATTGTGCTGGTTCGCGGTGGCCGTGTGAAGGACCTGCCCGGCGTGCGCTATCACATCGTGCGCGGCACCCTTGACTCGGATGGCGTCAACAAGCGCCAGCAGGCCCGCAGCAAGTACGGCGCCAAGAAGCCTAAGTAAAGCTCAGCTTCGGAGAGACAATAGATCATGCCGAGACGGTCAAGCCCACCCAAGCGGGAAGTTGCTCCGGACGTCAAGTACAACAACGTCCGCGTTGCTATGTTCATTAACCGCATGATGCGCGGCGGCAAGAAGAGCACCGCGCAGCGCGTTCTGTATGATGCGTTCGATATGGTCGAAGAGCGCAGCAAGCGCGATCCGATCGAGATCTTCGAGCAGGCGCTTCGCAACGCCACGCCGGTCCTCGAAGTCAAGCCGCGCCGTGTCGGCGGTTCGACGTATCAGGTTCCCGTCGAAGTCAGCCCGGATCGCGCGCTGTCGCTCGCGATGCGCTGGCTGCTGGCCTCGGCGCGCGCCCGTGGTGGCCGCAGCATGTCGGAAAAGCTGGCGGCTGAATTCATGGACGCAGCCAACGGCCAGGGTTCGGCGATCAAGAAGAAGGAAGACACCCACCGTATGGCGGAAGCCAACCGCGCTTTCGCTCACTATCGCTGGTAATCCTGCGAGTTACGGGTCAACGACGCTATGGCCAAGAAAGCCGCTGACGTAACCGCCCTGGATCTGAAT
>CBINGT010000046.1:0-12867 GCA_966250245.1 uncultured Anaerolineae bacterium | reverse complement strand
CTTCAGGTGGCTCATCGCCCGGAAAACGCCGGGAAGATGATCGTCGTGATTATCCCGTCGTTCGGCGAGCGCTATCTTTCGACCGCGCTCTACGCCGACCTGGAAGACTAAGCGCCCGCAACACTGACACGGCGGGCGAAAAGGAGACGCGATGTTTAACACGATTCGTGCAGACGTGCAGTGCGTTCTGGAGCGCGACCCGGCGGCACGCAGCACGATCGAGGTGCTGACCGCGTATCCGGGGCTGCATGCCGTCTGGCTGTACCGGATCGCGCACCGGCTTTGGGGCTGGCGCCTGCGGCTGCTGGCACGCTGGCTGTCGCAATTCGCGCGGTTTCTGACCGGCATCGAAATCCACCCCGCCGCGAAAATCGGCCCGCGCCTGTTCATCGACCACGGGATGGGCGTGGTCATCGGCGAGACAGCCGAGATCGGCGCGAACGTCACCATCTACCATAACGTGACGCTTGGCGGAGTCAGTCTGGAGCGTGGCAAGCGCCACCCCACCATCGAGGATAACGTCGTGATCGGGGCCGGGGCGAAGGTTCTGGGCGCGATCACGATCGGACGGAACACACGAATAGGAGCAAACTCAGTCGTGGTGAAAGATGTAGGCCCCGATATGGTTGTCGTGGGCGTTCCCGGCAAGCCAATCCAGCGGCGGCATCCGCGCGCCGAAGACACTCGTCCCGACCTGGATCACAACGTCCTGCCGGACGTGGTTGCGGTACGGCTGGATCAGATCCTGCAGCGGCTGGACGAGATGGAAAGTGTGCTCGCCGGCGGAAGCAACGGCCGGTCCCTTCCCCAGCGCGAGGAGCGCGAGCCGCTGGCCGATCCAGACTTCGTGATCTGACCGGGGCCAAGGGAGAGACATCACACGCGGGCGAGCCCATCCGGACTCGCCCGCGCTGTTTTTGACGCGCTAGGCGTTCGGCTTGCGCGCCTCGATCACGACCCAGTCGCCCTGCGTCCGCCGCCCGACAGGCTCGAGACCGGTGCTGCGCAGCGCGGCTTCCACGTCATCCGCCTGATCCTCGATGATCCCGCTGAACAGCCCGGTTCCGCCCGGTCGCACCACCTGGCCCAGTCCCTGCTCACACAGCTCGATGATCACCTTCGCCAGAATGTTGACCACCGCCAGGTCAAAACGCCGCGCCGTGGACTGCACGATCTCCAGACTGCCGACCTGCGCGGTGAGGCGATCGCTCACTTCGTTGCGATTCGCGTTTTCGACCGTGGCGCTGACGGCGATCGGGTCAGTGTCCAGCGCCAGAACATGCCGCGCGCCGAGCTTCAGCGCCGCAATCCCCAAGATGCCGGAGCCGCAGCCCAGGTCCAGCACGTCCAGCGCCGGGCGGCCTTCGAGCGCCTCTTCCAGCGCGATCAGGCAGAGCTGCGTCGTGGGGTGCGTGCCGGTCCCGAACGCCATGCCGGGATCCATCACTAGCACGATATCATCCGGCAGCGCGTCGGGCAGATCGATCCACGCCGGACGGATGTACAGCCGCCGCCCCAGCCGCAACGGGTGATAGTGCGCCTTCCACGCCGTCGCCCAGTCTTCCTCGCTCACCACGCGGAACTGCGGCTCTGGCAGGGGATACAGGCGGCCCATCTGGTAAAACGCCTCGCGCAACGTCGCGGTCGCCTCTTCAGCGCGCTCGTCGTCGGGATAGTACGCACGGACGATCAGGTTGTCCGCCGGGGGGATTTCATCCGGCCAGACTTCTATCGGGAACCCGGCCTGCTCGATCACGACGCCCTGATGCCCATACCGCGAGAGCAAATCCGCAACCGCCTCGGCAGCCTCGCCGTCCACCTCGACTGACACTTCGATCCAGTCCATGGCTGTCCTTCCTCTCGACCTTCTGGCCCGCCCCGACAAGTGGCACAGCCGTCCTCAACCTGATAACGATCTGATCAGCGCAGAAACGCCTCACGGGCATGTGGCTTATCGGTAATGCTTGATGACGGATGTGAGTTTAGTGAGAAGGGTCAAAAATGGCGAAAGAAATCCAGAAGAAGATTGAGAACAAGAGGGTCGAAGGGCGGTCTATTGAGAGAAAAAATAGCCCTTAACAAATAACAATATATTCGTGATATTTTTCATCGTAATGTAGTTTGTAATGTTTTAACGATACCCTAGAACTGTAGACGGGGTCTCACCAACGCGTGCTGAACCAGTCAATCGTAGCCCCATCGTGACCACAGGCCCCGTCCTCCTCCTCAAAGTGATACGCGCAAAGGAAATGGGCAACCGTTTGGTTGCCCATTTCCTGCCTGTCAGCCAAGCGTTTGCGCCGCTTAGCTGCCACTGAAGAAATCAGCCACCCGCTCCATGAACCCGCGCCCGCTCTTTTGCGGGACGACCTCGCTGCCGAGCGTCTTGGCGAGCTGTTCGAACAGCTCGCGTTGCTCTTTGGTGAGCTTGGTGGGCGTTTCGACATTGATAATCAGAAGCTGATCGCCGCGCCCCGAGGTCGTGCCATCGCGCCGCAAGCGAGGCACACCCTTTCCGCGCATCCGGATCACCTTACCCGACTGCGTCCCTGCCGGAACCTGAATCTGCTCTTCACCATCGACCGTCGGCACGGTGATCGTGTCGCCGAGCGCGGCCTGCGCCACGTTGATCGACACTTCCAGCAGAATATCGCTGTCCCGTCGCTTGAAGAACTCGTGCGGCGTGACGGTCAGCACCACATACAGGTCGCCCGGCGGACCGCCGCGCAGCCCCGGCTCGCCCTCATTCGCCAGCCGGATCTGCGTGCCATCGTCCACACCCGGCGGGATCTTGACCGTCAGCTTGCGCGGCCGGTGGACCGTCCCGGAGCCGTTGCACTCCCGGCACGGCGTATCGATCACCTCGCCAGAGCCGCCGCAGCGCCCGCAGTCCACGATGTTCACCATGCTGCCGAGGAACGTCTGCCGCACCTGCCGAAGCTGGCCGGTTCCGTTACAGTCCGGGCAGCGGCGAGGGGTCGTGCCTGGCGCGGCGCCACTCCCCTTACAGACGTTACACGTATCGCGCCGCGTAACCTCGATATCGATCTCCGCGCCGAATACCGCCTGGTTGAAGTCGATCGTCAGGTCATAGCGCAGGTCGCGGCCCTGCACCGGCCCGCGACGGCGCTGGCGGCGGGACGTTCCGCCGAACCCGCCGAAGAATTCCTCGAATATCTCCTCGAACCCAGGGAACCCCGTCGCGCCACCGAAGCCACTGAATCCCCCGGCGCCGCCGTTCACCCCGGCGTGACCAAAGCGATCGTACGCCGCGCGCTTGTCCTCGTCGCTCAGCACGCGATACGCTTCGTTGATCTCCTTGAAGCGCTCTTCCGCGTCCGGCTCGCTGCTCACGTCAGGATGGTACTGGCGCGCCAGCCGTCGAAACGCCCGCTTGATCTCATCCGCTGAGGCGTTGCGCGGCACGCCGAGGACGTCGTAGTAGTCTCGTGGCATGGTCTGATCCATATACTGCGGTTTCCTATGCTGCGGATTCTATCTTAGCACGCCGGCAGATAAAAGAGCAGTTTCCACCGCCCGGTATGAAAAAACGGCGTGCCGCGGCAGGGCTTCCGCTCCACCGCCACACGCCGCCGGATTTCGTCAGGAATTACGACTCGGTGAAGTCGCCTTCGATCACGTCTTCGTCGGTCGGCTCGCCGGTGCCGTCGCTGCCAGGAGCCGCGCCGCCCGCCGCCGGACCGGCCTCGTACATGCTGGCGCCGATCTGCTGCAACGCCAGGCCGAGCGCTTCGGTCGTGGTGCGGATCTGATCGGAGTCATTGCCCTCAAGCGCCTTGCGGACGTCTTCGATCTTGCTTTCGACATCCTTGCGGGTCGCCTCAGGCACCTTGTCGCCGAATTCGCGCAGGGCCTTCTCGGCTGCGAAGATCGCGCTGTCCGCCCGGTTGCGCAGCTCGACCTGCTCGCGACGCTTCTGGTCTTCGGCTGCGTGACGCTCGGCGTCCTTCACCATGCGCTCGATCTCTTCCTCAGACAGACCGCTGCTCGCCGTGATCGTGATCTTCTGCTCGCGGCCGGTCGCCTTGTCCCGCGCGGACACGTTCAGGATACCGTTCGCGTCGATGTCGAAGGTCACCTCGATCTGCGGCACGCCGCGCGGCGCCGGGGGAATCCCATCCAGGATGAACTTGCCCAGCGTCTTGTTGTCCGCGGCCATCGGGCGCTCGCCCTGCAGTACGTGGATCTCCACCTGCGTCTGATTGTCCGACGCGGTGCTGAAGATCTGGCTCTTCTTGGTCGGGATGGTCGTGTTCCGCTCGATGATCGGCGTGGACACGCCGCCCAGCGTCTCGATCGACAGGGTCAGCGGCGTCACGTCAAGCAGAAGCACTTCCTTCACCTCGCCGCCGAGCACGCCCGCCTGAACCGCCGCACCGATCGCGACGACCTCATCCGGGTTCACGCTCTTGTTCGGCTCGCGGCCGAAGAACTTCTTGACCGCTTCCTGCACCGCCGGCATGCGGGTCATACCGCCGACCAGCAGCACCTCGTTGATGTCGCTCGGCTTCAGGTTCGCGTCCTCAAGCGCGCGACGGCACGGTTCAATCGAGCGGTCGATCAGATCGCTGACCAGGTCTTCGAGCTTGGCGCGCGACAGCGTCATGTTCAGGTGCTTCGGACCGCTGGCATCCGCCGTGATGAACGGCAGGTTGATCTCGGCCTGCATGGTGGTCGAGAGTTCCTTCTTCGCGTTCTCGGCGGCTTCCTTCAAACGCTGAAGCGCCTGACGGTCCTGGCGCAGGTCGATCCCCTGCTCCTTCTTGAACTCGGTCGCCAGCCAGTCGATGATACGCTCGTCGAAGTCGTCACCGCCGAGGAACGTGTCGCCGTTCGTCGAGCGAACTTCGATCAGCCCCTCGCTGACGTCGAGAATCGAGATGTCGAACGTACCACCACCCAGGTCGTAGACCGCGATGGTTTCGTCGGTCTTCTTATCCAGACCATACGCCAGCGACGAGGCGGTCGGCTCGTTGATGATACGCAGCACTTCCATCCCGGCGATGCGGCCCGCGTCCTTCGTAGCCTGACGCTGGCTGTCGTTGAAGTACGCCGGAACCGTGATCACGGCCTGCGTCACTTCGTCGCCAAGATAGGCTTCGGCGTCGGCCTTCAGCTTTTGAAGGATCATCGCCGAAATCTCAGGCGGGCTGTACGCCTTGCCGCCCATGTGAACCTGCACGTCGCCGTTGGGCGCCGCGCTCACCTTGTAGGGCACGCTCTCCATCGCCTTCTGCACTTCGGGGTCATTAAATTTGCGCCCCATGAAGCGCTTGACGGAAAAGATGGTGTTTTCAGGGTTCATCACGGCCTGACGTCGCGCCAACTGGCCGACGAGCCGCTCACCCTGCTTGCTTATCGCCACGACAGACGGAACCAGCCGCCCACCTTCGGACGACGGGATCACGGTCGGCTCGCCGCCTTCCATCACCGCAACGGCCGAGTTCGTGGTCCCTAGGTCGATACCGACTATTTTCGCCATTGTTCACCTCTAGTTCAGGTTCAGTTTGATAGGTCCGATCTTGTCAAATCCGCAGAGTTGCTTGCTTCGGACTATGGGATAATGACTGCGCTGCGCTTTCCGGCAGCGGATTACCCACTATTGCGCGACACGCACCAGCGCGGGGCGCAGCACGCGGTCGTTATGCTGATAGCCGCGCTGGAGCACCTCGACGATCGTCTCCGGCTCGGCATCGGTGCTGTCGACCACCCCGACCGCTTCGTGGAAGTTCGGGTCGAACTTCTCGCCCAGCGCCGGGATCTCTTTCACGCCCTGGTCTTCCAGGAAACGCTCAAGCTTGCGCAGGATCAGCAAAATGCCCTCGTACCAGCTATCGCGGCTGTCTTCGGGCACCGCTTCGGTCGCACGGTAGAAATCATCCAGCACCGGCAGCAGTTTGAGCAGAACTTCGCCGCGCACGCGCTCGGCTTGCTGGGCGCGCTCTGCCTCAACCCGCTTGCGGTAGTTCTGGAAAGACGCACGCTCACGCTGCAGGCTTTCCAGATATTCGTCGGCGCGGGCTTCGGCGCGCTCCAGTTGAACGTCCAACGATGGTTCCTCCTCCTGGTCCGGCTCAGCGGCCGCTTCTTCTTGAGCGACTTGCTCCTCGGTCACGTTTCCCTCATCCAGCTCGCTATCCTCAGCAGCGGCCTCGGGGGTTTCCTCGAGCGGCTGGTCGGTCAGCTCATCGTTGGCACGGATTTCTTCGCTGCTCACTGAGACTACCTCCGGGTTGTCGTCACAAAACACTGCACTTGCGTGCAGCGACTGTAGTCTAACGGAAGAACAATAGAAATTCGTTAGCAAAACGCAGGAGTTCTATCGAAAACCCGGAAAATTTACGGTTGATCCCGTAGATGGCGTAAAAAGCGCGCAAACAAAAAGCGCGCGGACCGGCGTCCGCACGCTTTCTCAAGCTTTGCCTCACGAAGAATTACGACATAGGCCGGTCCGGTTCGTCATCCAGCCGGGAGCGAATCGCGCGCACCTCATCGAGCAACGCGGCGAGCATCTCCGCCTCGTGCCCGTTCGCGGGAACGTCGGACCCGGCCTGCGTCGGCGCCAGCCCGCTGCGGAAACGATGCAATTCCTCGGTGACGATACGGTACACCGCGTCGACGTCGCCCAGGCCAGAGAGCGTGCCTTCCGCCCCGGTGTTCTGGCCGCTCAGCCCGGCGGTTTCGATGTGCAGCGTTCCCAGCCCGAACATGCGCTCAACCGGCCCGCGCGTCACCTTCAGGTTCGTCACAGCGCGATACGGCACGTGCTTGACAGATTTTGTAATCACCCCGGCGTGAATAATCACTTCGTCGTCGTGAATCTCATAGCGCAGCCGCCGCACGTACGCCGCCCCCATTGCCAGCGCCACATACAGCAGCGCAAGATGTGCCACGACCACGATCGCCACCGCCAGCGCTGAGTCCATCACTTCAGCCAGCAGCACCGACGCAGCAGGAATCGACCACCAAAACATTGCGGCCAGCAGGATGAGCGCGATTGACAGCCCCATCGCGCGATAGTACCGGCGATCAGGGAAAAAAACCTTTGGCTTCATCTCCCGCTCCTTGTCCCTTGCCGAAGCTCATTAAACCATCAGCTTCTATTCCACTATACGAAAAAAACCGCCTGATCGGTGCGATCAGGCGGGCGTAAAACAGGGGGAAAACCGTCTCCGTCACGACTCGTTTGCTTCGCCGTAGACGTTGTCGAGCAGGCCGGACATCAGCCCGGCGACGTAGCGGACGGCGCTCACCGCGCGGCCGTAGCGCATCCGCGTCGGACCAAGCAGGCCCAGCGCGCCGTAACTCTGCTGCGTGCCATAGCGCCCCAGCACCATGCTGAGGTGGCTGAGCGCTTCCCAGCGCCCCTCTCCCGCGACGACCACGCGCACATCGTCCTGATCTCCGGACAACGCTTCCTGCAGGATACCGTTCAACAACGACTGTTCTTCCAGCACACGGAGCGCCTGTTGCGCTTCGTCGTCGGTAAACGTGTTCAGGCTTTCGCTGAAGCCATAGCGGTAGATGTCGCGCGGACCGTGCTGGTTCGCCTGGAGCATCGCGTCGGCCACCAGCTCGCCGATGTCGCGCGCCAGCTCGGTCGGCTCTTTGCGCGCCAGCGCGCGGACGTCGTCGGCGGTGCGGTGCGCGCACACCAGATTGAGGATCTGCGCGGTCTTCGACAGCACCCGCTGCGGGACCGGCTCCGCCAGCGTCAGAAGTTGCTGGTGGACGCTGCCGCCGTCCAGCACCAGAACCATCAGCACCAGCCGCCCCTGCGTGTTGATCAGCTCCAGGTGCTTGAAGCGGTGCTCCACCGAGCGCGGCGACGTGACCAGCGCGGGCGCCTGCGCCGTGCGCGCCAGCACCATCGCCGCCATACGCATCCAGTCTTCAAGGTTGAGCGGCACTTCGCGGAACGCCTGCGCGATCCGGCGGCGATCGGCGGGCGGCAGATCGCCGTGCGTCAGCAACCGCTGCACGAAATAGCGATAGCCCTTCTGCGTGGGCACGCGCCCCGCAGAGGTATGCGGCGCATAGACCAGCCCGTGCTCCTCAAGGATCGCCATCTCGTTGCGGATCGTTGCGCTACTGACGCCCAGCTCGTATGCCTCGGCCAGCGTGCGAGATGCAATCGGCTGCGCCAGGCGAATGTATTCGCGCACGATCAGCGAGAGGATCTGCTCCTGGCGCTCGGTCAGGTCTGGCAGCGCCCCGCTTTCGTCTGGATTTCGGGTTGTGTCAGAAGTTGGTGTTGGTTCGGTCATTGTTACAGTCTGCCCCTCGCAAGGCGATTCATGCCGCCTCGCGGGCGCCTTTGATCATACCATGCCGGTCAAGAGGTACGCCAATGCTGGCCCGATCAATTCCCTATGCGGATAGGCATTTCGGCAGGGATAAGGTATATTTGGGACTAACCGCGGCGCGAAATGCAACGTCGCGGCAAATTTTGCATCTATCAGGTACCCCACCTGTCAGCATAGAAGGGCAAAGGACACATGGCCAGCAGCAACACCTTTACGGTAACAGAAGAAACCTTCCAGCAGGAAGTTCTCGAGTCAGAGACGCCTGTTCTGATCGATTTTTGGGCGGAGTGGTGCGCGCCTTGCCGGATGATCGCGCCCCTGGTCGACCAGATCGCCGAGAAGTACAGCGGCAAGCTGCGCGTCGGCAAGGTCGACGCCGACACGAATCAGAATATTCTGATGCAGTACGGCATTATGGGCATTCCGACGCTGATGCTGTTTAAGAATGGCGAAGTCGCCGAGCGCATCACCGGCTACATGCCGCTGCCCGCGCTGGAGCCACGGATCGCCCAGCACCTCGACTAACCCGCCCCCACACCGGCGGTAGACGGCGCGCCGCGCCGCACACGTAACTCGCAGACATTCCCAGGGAAGGGGCTGAACGCCAGCCCCTTCTTGTATAGGAGCAGCTTCTCTGGAAAACGGTATGCACGCCGACCCCGAACAATTCAAGAGCATCCTCGCACAGTGGAGCACCGGCGTCACCGTCGCCACGACCGTCGCGCCGGACGGCACGTGGCACGGCATCACGGCAACCTCGTTCGCCAGCGTCAGCCTCGAGCCGCCCCTTGTGCTGGTCTGTGTAGGGCGCACGCTCGTCTTTCGAGAGGCAGTCGAGCGCAGCGGAGTCTTCGCGATCAACATCCTCAGTCGAGAGCAAGGGCATTGGGGGCTGGTGTTCGCCGGACTGGTGCCGGACGTGACCGATCGCTTCGAGGGGATCGCCTGCACCACCGCCCAAACCGGCAGCCCGATCCTGCCCGATACGTCCGGCTGGCTCGACTGCCGCGTGTGGAACACCTACGACGGCGGCGATCACCTGATTTTCGTCGGCGAGGTGCTTACCGGCGAAGCGGCTCCCGACCGCCCGCCGCTGCTCTACTACAACCGGCGCTGGGGTGGCTTCACCGTCGGCGCGGCGGACGATGTGCCCGCGCGGTAACTCGCTTACGGCAGCCAGACCATCCCCACGATCATCTCGCGATCTTTGAAGACCGTTGGCGCCTCGACGTAGCGATCCGGCGTCTGGTAGAGGGCTTCGCTGGCGCCATCGCGCAGGTGCGTGCGGTAGATAGTGCTGCGCGCCGCCTCGAGGTCGGTATCTGCCCAGATAGCGAATTGCTCGTCCGGGCTGACGGCGTAGGGGAAGCCATCCAGCGCGCCGCCGAGGTCGAACGCGTCGAGCGTGCTGCGCGCGCTGATCAGGCGATTCAGCGTCCCGCCCGGCACGCCCACGTACAGGCCGGAGCCGCCGTTACAGGCCGCGCTCGCCATGCCGCGCACCAACACGCGCCCATCCTGCAGCCACGTCGGACGGTCGAGCAACAGGCGCGCCTTCTCGAAGGCGACTTCGGGCAGCGTGCCGCCCGCTTCCACCACCGACAGCCACTCCGGCCCTGCCACCCCGACGCCGCTGGTCGGGCAGCCGCCGATCACCCGCCGGTCCGGCGCGCCAGACAGCGGATAAAGCTGCACGCTGCCATCAGGGGAGCGCCAGGGGGCGTGCGGCTGGAGCGGCTTGACGCCCGGCGGCAACGGCGAGCGCAGGTCCGCCAGCCAGTCGTACACCCACATCCGCGCTTCCAGCCCGCCCACCGGGCCCACGCCGAGGAAGATCGTCACCGGGCGGCCATCCGCCAGCCATGCCACGTCGATCGGCAGGCTGCGCGGCGTGCTGAACATCTTGCGCGCGGGCTGGGACCCGTCCTGCCACGCGAGGTACGATACTCGCTCGTCCTCAAGCTGGACCACGTAAGCGATCATCCGTCCGCTGGGGGACCATTGCGCGGCGATCACCGAGCCGCCGTCCGGCACCTCGCCGACGATCTGCGCGCGCCGCGCGGCAACGTCCAGCACCATCAGCGCGCGCCCCGCGCTGTACAGGACGCGGGTTCGGGCGGGATTCGGCAGCAACGGATAGGGGTGAATGCCCCGGTCCACCTCGACCGGCGGCGTGTTGCCGCTGATCGACCAGACGGTCAGGCGACGCAAAACGCTGCCCTGCACCATTACCAGCGCGCTGGTGTCGCTCACGCCGCCGGGCAACACATATTCGCGGGGATAGCGCGGGACCATCGTCGCGCGTGGCCGTGGCACATACCCCACCGCCACGCTGCTCGGCTCGGCGGGCCGGTCCAGCAACAGCGCGCCAATCACCATTGCTGCCGCAATCAGCGCGACGACGAGGATTGCGCGATAGAGCCGCGTTGCCCGCATGATGACTCGCTCTCTGCCCCTGTGCACCTGCCGGTCACCGCGCGGGCGGCGCGACGCTTTCCTTGATACGCGTTTCGATCAGCCGCCCGTCGCGCAACTCGTGGACGATGTCCGCCTCGGCCATCACCTGCGGATCGTGCGTGACGATCAGCAGAGTGACGCCGCGCTCCTCGACCATCCGCCGCAGCAGGTCGAGAATTCGCCGCCCGGTGCGCGTGTCAAGCTGGCCGGTCGGCTCGTCCGCCAGCACCAACTGTGGATCTTGCGCCAGCGCGCGGGCGATCGCGACGCGTTGCTGCTCGCCGCCCGATAGCTCGTAGGGTCGGTGGTGCGCCCGGTCAGACAGGCCGACCCACGCCAGCGCCTCGGTGACGCGTTGCTCGCGCTCGCGCGGATCCAGCTTGCGCATGCGCAGCGGCACGCCGACATTCTCCCGCGCAGACAGCAGCGGCATCAGCCCGAAGCTCTGGAAGATGAAGCCGAGATGGTTCAACCGCAAGGCAAGTCGCTCGCCCTCGCTCATCTGCCCCAGGTCGCGTCCCAGGATGCGCACCGTGCCGCGCGTCGGCTCGTCCAGCCCGGCGATCAGGTTGAGCAGCGTCGTTTTGCCAGAGCCGGAACGCCCGACGATCGCGGTCATTTGCCCCGGCCACACGTCGAGCGTCACGTCGTTGACGGCGTGAATGTCCTCGCCCGCCAGATGATAGATGCGGTGCACACCGGTCAGGGAAGCGACCGGCTCACGGCTGGTGGAATAGGCGGGCTGCCCGTTACTCATCGTGATCGTTCTCCTGCCCGTTTTGCGTCATCACGCCCTGTGGCTGATGCTCCGGCCACACGCCGATATGATCCTCTAGCAACCGCAGGCGAACGCGATCTTCCATATCCAGCGCCTCGATATACGCTTCGGGAAGCTGCAAGCGCCCTGCCCGGTCGAGGATGGCGTACTCTTCTTCGTGGATCGCCACGTCGCCCTCGCGCCGCCGTAGAATCTCGGTGCTAGTGCGCCCGTCGCGCATCCCCACCACGCGATCGACCCGCGTCGAAACGTTCATATCGTGCGTCACGATGATGATAGTGACGCCCGTCTCCTCGTTGAGCGCCCGCAACGACTGGAAGATCGCCTCGGCGGATGCGCTGTCCACCTCGCCGGTCGGCTCGTCCGCCAACAGCAGCGCCGGACGGTTCGCCATGCCGACCGCGATCGCGACGCGTTGCTGCTCGCCGCCCGACAGCCGGTCCGGCCGGTGCTTGAGCCGGTCGCCCAGCCCGACACGCTCCAGCAACTCGCAGGCGCGCGCGCGGCGCTCCGCCGCAGGGAACCCGGCCAGCGCCATCGGCAGCTCGACGTTTTCCAGCGCGGTGAGGTACGGCAGCAGGTTGCGCGCCGTCTGCTGCCAGACGAAGCCGACCATGTGCCGCCGGTAGCGCACCTGATCGCGCCGCGTCATTTCCAGCAAATTGTAATCCCCCACCCGAATCCGCCCGGCCGTCGGAAAGTCCAGCCCGCCGAGGATGTTCATCAACGTCGATTTGCCGGACCCCGACGGGCCGACCAGCGCCATCATCTCACCCTGACGCACCAGCAGGTCCAGCCCTTGCAGCGCGACCACTTCGAGATCCGCGACCTTGTAAATCTTGACGAGGTTATCGGCCTCGATGAAGATCGGGCGCTCGTCGGGTGCCTGCGGCGGGGTATTCCGAGCCTGACTCATCATCCATCAATCCTCTCAATCATCCGAGGCTTATTCTTCGCCCAGGCGCAGCACCTGGTTGACGCTCATGCGGCGCAGGAAGATCGCGGCCACGCCCATCAGCACGGTGAACGCCGCCACCAGCGCCAGCAACATCCCGCCGAGCGCCAGCCACGGCACACGCAGCGTCTCGCTGCCGACCAGCGCCAGGAACGGGAGCAACAGATACGCCAGCCCCAGCCCGATCAGCGAGCCGATCACCAGTGCCGGAGTGATCAAAACGACCTGCTCCACAAACAGCAGCCGCCAGATCTGGCGCGCGTCCCAACCGAGCGCGCGCAGCACGCCGAAGGTAAACGCCCGCTGGCGCGCCGTGACGACCAGGTAAAAGCCGAAGTCGAGCAGGCTGA
>CBINGT010000045.1:0-12990 GCA_966250245.1 uncultured Anaerolineae bacterium | reverse complement strand
CTTGATGTTGAAGAACTTCTCCATCCCGATGTCCGCACCGAAGCCGCTCTCCGTGATGACATAATCGCCCAGCCGTAGCGCGATCTGGTCTGCCAGCACGCTGCTGTTGCCGTGCGCGATGTTCGCAAACGGACCGGCGTGCACAAACGCGGGCTGCCCTTCGAGCGTCTGCATCAGGTTCGGCATGATCGCGTCTTTGAGCAGGACAGTCACCGCTCCGGCAACACCCAGGTCTTCGAGCGTGACGGGGTCGCCGCTGCGACTGGAGCCGATCACCACCCGCCCGACACGCTGGCGCAGGTCTTGCAGCCCGGTCGTCAGCGCCAGGATCGCCATCAGCTCGCTTGCAACCGTAATATCGAAGCCGGTGCTGCGCGGGAAAATCGGGCTGGGCGAGCCGTCCTTGAGCGTGTCGTCGTTGAAGCCGATCTTGATCTTCCGCAGCGAGCGGTCGCAGACATCCACCACCCGGTTCCATGTGATCGTGTCCGGATCAATGTCCAGCCGCTTGACGCCGCGCTTCGCCAGGGCCGCGTCGCTCTGGCGGCTCTCGTGATACATCCGCGTGTCGATTGCCGCGGCGACCAGGTTGTGCGCCACCGAAATCGCGTGAATGTCACCCGTCAGGTGCAGGTTGAAATCTTCCATCGGGATGACCTGGCTATAGCCGCCACCGGCCGCCCCCCCCTTAATGCCAAAGGTCGGACCCATGCTGGGCTGGCGGATGCAGGTGACGGCGTTGTGTCCGAGCCGCCCCAGCGCCTGCGTCAGGCCGATCGTGGTGGTTGTCTTACCTTCACCCAGGGGAGTCGGGGTGATGGCGGTGACGTCGATGTATTTTCCGAGCGGGCGATCTTTGTACTTTTCGAGGACAGACAGGTGGACTTTGGCTTTCGTGCGACCGTAGAGATCGAGGTCGTCAATGGTGAGGCCCAACTTTTCGGCGATCTCGAGGATGGGGCGAGCGGTTGCCGCCTGTGCGATCTCGAGGTCGCTCGGAACCTTGGTAACATTCGCCATAGGGTGCTTCTCTCCAAAATAAGTTTACCGGGAAACGCGCACTGCCCGATCTGGCGTGCGCGTGTGGTCGAGCTACCTCACTGTAGCGGCAGGCGACACGGGCGACAAGTATGCATCACACCCTTTTGCGCGGCCAATTATCACGCAAATTGCGCCCCAGGTGCGCGGTCAGTCGCCGATCAGGCCGAGGTCGCGCGCGGCGTCGAGATCTACCCGGCCGCTTCCGTCCTCGCCGAACGACTCCGCCAGCTCGCCGAGCGTATCGGGATCGAACATGCTGTCGGCGAGGGCTTCGTCTACCGGCTGCGAAAAGAGCGCATCCGGGTCGAACGCGTCGTCCGGCAGCGGATCAAGCGGCGGCTCGTCATTCGCCTCGACTGGAGCGTGCTGCTCAACCGGGGCAACCGGCGCGGGAGCCGCCTCGCGCGGACGTTCGGTTTCGAGTTCGAGCGCTGTGGGTGCGGGTTCGGGCACGGCGAACGCCGCCTCTCCCATGACCTCGATCATCCGCTCCGCTGCGCGCCGTCCGTACACAGCGACGGCGCCCATCGCGGCGCGGTTCGATCCCTCGAACATCAGGCAGAGGAAATAATGTAGCCCGAGCGACAGCGCGTAGAGGTCGATGCGTTCCCCGTCGATATACTGCATCGCCCATGGCCGCCCGCCGACCAGCTCCGCCACCTGCCCCATCCGCCCGAACGACGGCCCCAGCAGCGCAGCGAGCCGCTCGCGGTCCAGGTAGCCGGTCGCGCCCTCGTCGATCAGCACGCGCCCAAGCCGGTCCGCCAGGATGACGCCCATCGCGCCAACGTCCCGCATCAGCGGCAGCATCAGCGCACGCAGCGCTTTGAGATCCACGCGCGGCACGTCGTCGGTCAGTTCCTGCGAGACGGCCTGAGCCTCATCGGCGTGGACCACCGGCAGCCCGTCCAGCGCGATCCGCATCCCGCGCAGGAACGGCTCGGCGACCGGACGCACAAAGTACTGGAACGGCTGCTGCCGCAGCCAGTCAGGATCGGGCCGGGGGTCATCCTGCGTTGCCAGCACGATCACCGGCGTCGCCAGCGACATGTGGCTGACAGCACCGGCCAGCTCCAGGCCATTCATCTCACCGGGGAGCGTCGCCGCAGTAACCAACAGATCGACCTGCACCCGGTCAATTTCCTCAAGCGCCTCGGCGGCGTCCGGCACGTCCACCAGCACGACCTGTCGCGCCAGCAACGCCACCGCGCCTCGCACAATCCGCGCAATCTCGTGCTGCGGATCGACCACTACCAGACGGGGAATCGAAGTCATCTTCGCACTGTCCGTTTCAGCCTACGTGCTCTACAGCGATCATTAAGCCACCGTCAATTCAGTATGCATTATAAACGCATTATAGCGATTTTGCGCCCCCAGAATAGTCGCGGCGCCGCAGTTGATCCTAGTCCTGTATCGTCAGTCCGCACAAGCCGTGCCCCGGTTGACGATCAGGGGGCGTTATGCTATCATCCAGGCGATTTGCAGCGGGTCTGCGCGCACGACGAAGGAGCACACGGCATGGCGAAATCGCGGAGTGAGCTGATGGTCGATCGCCTGCGCGAATTGCAGAGCGGCGCGCCAGACATCACCGCATCGGCTGTCGTGAGCGTAGACGGCCTGATCATGGCGTCGGCCCTGCCCTCGGATGCCGAAGAAGATCGCGTGTCCGCCATGTCCGCCGCGATGCTCTCGCTCGGCGAGCGGATCGCCAGCGAGCTAGGGCGTGGCGCGCTCGATCAGGTGTACATCCGCGGGAAAGACGGGTTCG
Organism: uncultured Anaerolineae bacterium; assembly: GCA_966250245.1. Lineage (GTDB taxonomy): Bacteria > Chloroflexota > Anaerolineae > Aggregatilineales > Aggregatilineaceae > DYGX01. The sequence goes on along the minus strand of CBINGT010000045.1, from coordinate 10,181 downwards.
TCATCCTGATGTCGATCGGCGAAGAAGCCGTACTGACGACACTGGTCCGTGAGGGCGCAAAGCTCGGGCTGGTGTTTTTGGATATGAAGCGAGCAGCAGACGACCTTGAAAAGCTGGTCTGAGCAACACGGCGGCCCTCGGGGCGGCCCATTCCATCTGCGTAACAGCGGCGGGGAGACGACGCAACGGTCGAGTCTCCCCGCTTCTCTTTTCAGCGTATCGTATCGAGCAAGCGAGGAAAACAGGTAGGAGCGCATGCCCAAGTACATCTTCTGCACCGGTGGAGTCGTGAGTTCCGTTGGCAAGGGGGTGACGGCGGCCGCCATCGGACGCATCCTCAAAGCGCGCGGGCTGAAGGTCGTCATCCAGAAGCTGGACCCCTATCTCAACGTCGATCCCGGCACGATGAGCCCATACCAGCACGGCGAAGTGTTCGTCACGGCAGACGGCGCCGAGACCGACCTCGACCTGGGGCACTACGAGCGGTTCATCGATGAAAACCTTGACCGCACCTGCAACGTCACGTCCGGCCAGATTTACGCCGAAGTGATCAGCAAAGAGCGGCGCGGGGACTATCTCGGCGGCACGATCCAGGTCATCCCGCACATCACGAACGAGATCAAGCGCCGGATTGCGCTCGTCGGCCAGAAAACGGAGCCGGATGTGGTGATCGTCGAGGTCGGCGGAACGGTCGGGGACATCGAGGGCCAGCCATTCCTTGAGGCGATCCGCCAGCTTCGCACCGACGTCGGGCGCGACCAGACGCTCTACATCCACGTCACCTTCCTGCCGTACATCGGCGCCACCCGCGAACTGAAGACCAAGCCGACGCAACACAGCGTCCGCGAGCTTCGCAGCCTGGGCATCCAGCCGCAGGTGATCCTGGCGCGCGCCGATTACCCGGTCACCGACGACCTCGTGCGGAAAATGGCGCTGTTCTGCGACGTGGAAGAGCGCGCGGTGATCCCGCTGATGACGGCCCAGAACATCTATGAAGTGCCGCTGATGCTCGAAGACGCCGGACTGGGCGATTACATTGTCGAACGCCTGCAGCTAGATGCCAGCGAGCCGGACCTCTCCCAATGGCGCGAGCTCGTCACGCGGATGAGCGAGGTCGAGGAGCCGCTGCGAATCGCAATCGTCGGCAAGTATGTCGAGCTGCGCGACGCCTACATGAGCGTCAAAGAGGCGCTGTACCACGCGGCCATCGCGCACAATCGCCGTCTGGAAGTGGAGTGGATCCACTCCGGCGAGTTGGAGAAGGGCAAGAACCAGGACGTGCTGGAGCGCGTGGACGGCATCATCGTGCCGGGCGGATTCGGCTATCGCGGGATCGAGGGCAAGATTTACGCTGCGAAGTTCGCCCGCACACATCAGACCCCTTACCTCGGCTTGTGCCTCGGCATGCAGGTAATGTGCGTCGAGTTTGCGCGTAACGTGCTTGGCCTGGACGACGCCAACAGCACCGAGTTCGACGGGACCACCGAGCACCCGGTCATCGACCTCATGCCAGACCAGCACGACGTCGCCAGCCTGGGCGGGACGATGCGGCTCGGTGTGTATCCGTGCACCCTGCAACCCGGCTCCGTCGCCGCGACTGCCTACGGGCAGGAACAGGTTGACGAGCGCCACCGCCACCGCTTCGAATTCAACAACCAGTATCGCGAGCAGTTCATAGCCGCAGGCGCGCGCTTCAGCGGCCTCAGCCCAGATGGTCGCCTGGTCGAGATCATGGAGATCGCGGACCATCCCTTCATGGTCGGCAGCCAGTTCCATCCTGAGTTCCTTAGCCGTCCGAACCGGCCGCACCCGCTGTTTTCGGCGTTTGTCGAAGCGGCCATCGCAAACCGCGAAGCGCACTCAGCCGCCGAACCGCTCCATCAGGAGACGAACCGTTGACGCTGCGAGACTTCATCCGCCAGATGCCGAAGGCGGAACTGCACGTTCACCTGGAAGGGACGATGCAGCCCGAAACGCTGCTTGAACTGGCGCAAACGCACGGCATCTCCCTGCCCGCATCCGACGTCGAGGGAGTGCGGCGCTGGTACACCTTCCGCGACTTCGATCACTTTGTCGAAATCTACGTCGCAATCTGCGCGGGCCTGCGCCGCCCGGAAGACTTCGCGCGCGTCGCCTACGAGTACGGGCGCAGCATGGCAGCGCAGAATATCCGCTACGCTGAGGTAACATTCTCGCCAGGCACGCACATCCTGCGGCCGGACGGACTCGACTGGCCTAACCTGCTGGATGCAGTCAACGCCGGGCGCGAACGCGCGCGGGCCGAGTTTGGCGTGGAAATGCGCTGGATCCCGGACATCGTGCGCTGCAACCCGGAAACGGCGATAACCGTCGCGGAATGGCTGGCGCGCGACGAGTCTCGCGCGGGCGGCGTGGTCGCAATCGGGCTGGGCGGGCCGGAAGCCGGCTGGCCGCCGGAGCTGTTTGTCGAGGCGTTCGCGTACGCGCGAGAGCGCGGCCTGCACAGCAACCCGCACGCCGGAGAGATGGCCGGTCCTGAGAGCGTGTGGGGCGCGCTGCGGGCACTCGGCGCGGAACGTCTGGGGCACGGCGTCCGTTCGGTCGAAGACCCCGCGCTGGTGGAACACCTCGTCGCGCAAGGCACGCCGCTGGAGGTGTGCCCTACCAGCAACATCTGCCTGAACGCCTACCCATCGTACGCGGCGCACCCGCTCAAGGCGCTGGTCGAGGCGGGCGCGTGCGTGACGATCAACTCCGATGATCCGGCGTTGTTCAACACGACGCTGGTGGACGAGTACATGCATGCCATCGAAGATTGCGGGCTGACTGTGCAGCAGCTTGAGGCCGTCGCGCTGAACGCCGTGCGGGCCGCCTATCTGCCCGCCGAGGAGAAAAGCGCCCTGCTGCGCGAGTTTGAGGGGGCCTACGCCGGGCTGCGCGACGGTCTGCAGGTGTAGGAGGGGATTGCGTGAGCGACGAACTCGATCTGGAAACGTTGTGGGGGATGTTGCTCAGCCGCGATGCGGAGCGCATCCGCACGGCGTGGGGGATGCTTTCCCCGGCCGAGCAGGTCTCAGTACGCGACCACCTGTACCGCATGGTAACCGAGAGCGGCTGGCTTGAGGGACAGCGGGCGTCGGCGCAGGCGGCGCTCGATGTGCTCGACGCAAGCACCGGAGAGCCGCCCGCCAGTCGCTAAACGTTCTGGTTCTTGAAGTCCACGAAGCGGTAGCCGACGCCCCGCTCGGTCAGGATGTACTTCGGGTTGGACGGGTCTTCCTCGATCTTCTCGCGCAGGTAGTTCACGTACAGGCGGACGTAGTGCGTCTCGTCTCGATACTCGTAGCCCCACACCTTCGCCAGAAGTTGCTCGTGCGGAACCGTCCACCCGGCATTCTCGATCAGGTGATACAACAGCCGGTATTCGGTCGGCCGTAGCTTGATATGCTCGCCCTCGACGATCACCTCGCGGCGGTTGAAGTCCACGCTCAGCCGGTCGTCGATCTTCAGCACCGCCTGATCGGGTGAGGTGGTGGGCGTCTCGGCGCGGCGTAGCACCGCGCGCACCCGGCTGGAGAGCTCTCGCGAGCTAAACGGCTTCGTGACGTAGTCATCCGCGCCCAGCTCCAGCCCGTAGACCTTATCGTCTTCTTCGCCCTTCGCAGTCAGCATAATGACTGGGATGCTCGAGAACTCGCGCAGCATTCGCAGCGTCTCGAACCCGTCAAGCTGCGGCATCATCACGTCGAGCAACACCAGGTCGGGAAGCTGCGTGCGGATCGCCTCAAGCGCCTCAAGCCCGTTGTGCGCTTCGATGACCTGGTAGCCCTCAAGCTCCAGGTTCATGCGAATGAAGCCGATCATGCGCGGCTCATCATCGACCACCAGAATGCGCTTTGCATCGCGCGGCACGGCGCGCGGCGGTTTCCCTGTCGACATAGCCGATCCTTCCCCAGGCCGTTAATCGCGGTAGAATGCGACGATTTCCTCTTCCTGGCCGCTCGGCATTACCTCGATAAAGTTGATTCGCCACAACGGCACGATGATCTGCTGCACTTCCGGTAACACGTAATGCAGGTCTTTTCCGTCGCGCTTGCGCGGGTTCAGGCAAAAGATCGCCTGGTCGCCGGGCGACGGCAGATTTTCGACTTCAGCCATAAACGGCTCTTCGTTGGCGAGGTGGACAAAGATCGTATGCATTGCGTTACTGCCTCACACGCATGCGATCGCGCGAGCGCGATCCAGGAACACCAGGAAAAGCGGATCACTCTTTGAAGAATATATGAAACACCAGCTTGCCCAGGCGAACTTCGTCGCCATCGCGCAGCACGCGCGGCTGGTGCGGAATCAGGCGCTGGCCGTTCAGGTGGGTGCCGTTGGTGCTGCCGAGATCGACCAGCGTCAGCGTGTCTTCGCCCCGGCGGATGACCGCATGACGGCGCGAGACGCCCTGCTCCGCTGCTCCATACGGCGCCAAATCGACGTCCGGCACGATCTGCGAGTGCCCGTCGGAGCGCCCCAGCACGATCTCGTCGCGCGGAATGAGCGTGATCGGCTCTTCCGCCCCACGCACATGCACCACCACCGACGACCGCCGGTCAAAGCGGGCCGTCCCCCATGTCACGCGGCCGCGCAAGGTGGAGCGTTCTTCGTTCACAAGCTGGCTGGTCGCCAGCAACGCTTGCGAACCGACAAACGGCTGACCGCATTCCTCACAAAACAGCACACCTTCGCGGTTTTCTTGCGCACAATACGGACACGTCCTCATTGTCCGTTTTCCTTCGGATCGGGCTGCGACAGCAATAGCCGCGTTCCGAACTTCAAAGTCTTGCGTCCTTCTTCAGAAAGCAGATTCGTGCTCGCCACACGCCGCGCCTCGATGATCGCCATCTGCGCGAGATCGTCCTGGCCAGACGCCAGCAAGCGCGTCGCGAGGTTTTCGAGCCGCCTCGTAGCCTCAGCCACGTTCCCCGCCTGAAGTGACTGCTGCGCCTTCTCCTGAATGCGGTACAGCGTCAGCTTGCCGAGCGCATCGAGAATGGGCCGGGGCGGTTCTTCCGGCGGCGGATTGTCGGAGATTTCGACCGAAATGTCGCTCAGCACTTCGTACGCCTGCTGTTCCGCAACCAGCACATTCCCGCTCACCGAGATGCGCGCCACCGTCCGGAACCCGACGCGCGTGCTTGGCGGCATCTGAAGCTGGACCAGGCACGAAAGCGTCCGGGTGAACTCCAGCGAGCCGAGCGGGATAGGCTGCGGGGATGTGTCCACCGGTTGCGGGTTCGGCTGGAGCTTAAACAGCGACTCGACTTCAATATCGGCGTCCGGCGCGACCACCAGCTTCAAACGCTCGACCAGCGTATCGCCCAGGCTGCGCACGCGCTCGTTTAAAAAGCGCACGACCGCGTTAGGCGAGTTGATATAGGCCGATGTGCCGCCCGTGCGTGAGGCCAGCGCGTCGAGGAATTCGTCGTTCCATTCCTCGCCGATCCCCATCGCGCTGATGCCAATGCCCTCTTCGTTCGCCTTTTCGGCCAGCTCCATGCAACGTTCTTCGCCGCCATAGGTCCGCCCGTCGGTCAGCAGAATCACGTGATTGACGAAGCGATCGCTCAGATTTTTGCGGACCTCTTCGAGCCCGGCTTGCAGGCCGTAGAAGATCTCGGTGCCACCATCGGCGCGCATCAGGTTCACCTGCGCCCGCAATGCCATCTTGTCGGTGACTGGCCCGGCCGGAATCAACACCTCGGAGCGGTCGCTGAAGCTGACTATCGCCAGCCGGTCCGCTTCGGACAGCCCTTCGATAATCTGGTGCGCAGCGATCTTCAATTTTTCGAGGCGCATGCCGCGCATCGACTTGCTGCGATCCAGCACCAGCGTCAGGTTCAGCGGAACGTCGCGCTTCTTCAGCTTGGCCGCGTCGCGCATCGGGCTGATCTCAAGCAGCAAATAAAGCACCTGCGGCTCGTCCAGCACGCTGAGCACGCGCTTGCTGGGCGTCACACGCAAGGTAAAGTATTGCACGTCGTTGTTGGCGGCCGCGCGACGCGCATCGTCATAGCTGTAACGCCGTTGCGGGTTGCCAAGCACTTCGTACGCTGCCGCGATATCGCGGAATTGCAGCCCTGCGCCCTCGTTGGGATTGGCATCGGGATGGAAGCGGCGCGCCGCAATGCGATAAGCTTCCCGGATATCGTCGGGCGTTGCCTCGGGGTGCACGCCCAGGATTGCGTACAGGTTGCGCGAAGTATCTACAGCCATGCCCCGCCCTTTCGCGCCTAACCGGGCACCTGAACGACGATCACGCTGATGTTATCGGGCCCACCTCGTTCGTTAGCCAGCTCGACCAGTTTCTCGCAGACATCCTGCGGGTCGCTATGCGCCGCCGAGATCTCGCGGATGGTTTATTCAGGCACTAGATTCCATAGCCCGTCGCTGCACAGCAACAAGCGCGAGCGTGGCGGCATGCGCCGCGTAATGGCGTCGACATCAAGCGTTTCGTTCTGGCCGATGGCACGATACAGCACATTGCGCTGCGGATGATCGGCTGCCTCTTCCGGCGTGAGCTGGTCGAGCTCGATCAGACGCTGCACCAGCGAGTGATCGCGCGTGATCTGCTCGATGCCAGTGTCGGTAATCTGGTACACGCGGCTGTCCCCGACGTGCGCGATGTACGCCAGATCGCCAATAATCGTCACCAGCGAAGCCGTCGTGCCCCCCTCGGGGATCTGGGTTGCGACCGCGCGGTTCGCCTGCTGGAACGCCTCGCGCAGCACTTCCGTGATCGCGGGGCGATCGGGGTCGTCCATCCGCTGATCGAGCATCGCGCCGAGGATTTCGCTCATCACGTGCTGCGCGACGATACGCGTGGTGATCGACGCAGCTTTCTCGCCGTCGTGGTGGCCGCCCATCCCGTCTGCGACGATGAAAAGCCCAAAATCGGGCATGCCGTCGATGCTGGCGCTCGACGCAAGCAGCGCGAGAATCGCGTCCTGATTGTTGCCGCGCACCATGCCCACATCGCTGAACTGGCCGAACGTTAGGCGCTGGCCCGGTAACCGGGGCGGAGGCTCCAGCCGGGGCAGCGGGCGCGTCCCGAGCATCTTGGAGAGGTTTTCTTCGAGCAGCGGATCGGTGTCGTCGTCCGCGCGGCTGGCCCCCTCACGATCGCCGTTATCCACACCGGGCAGGCTGGCGTTATCCCCTGGCTCGATCACCGGTTCTTCCGGCAGACCGGCGTGGTCTGCATCTTGCGTGATCGAAATGCCATCGTCCTCGGCGGGCGGCGGCGTGAGACCAAACACGCGGCGCAAGAAGTTCATCGCAATATCCCCCGCTCGGTTCAGGCTTTCAACGCGTAAACGCAGTGATCCATCGAGCCAATGTACAGCACGCCGTCATGCAGTGCCGGTGATGAGGGAACCGGCCCGCCCGTCTTAAAGCTCCAGCGCAGCCGTCCGGATTTGGCATCCACGCTGTAGACATTCGTATCGATTCCGCCAAAGTAGACGGCATTATTTTCGTACGCGGGTGACGACGTGATTTGCCCGCCGGTCTTGAAGCTCCAGCGCTCTTTGCCGCTCGACAGATCCAGCGCATAGAGCGATCCGTCCACCGAGCCGATAAATAGCTTGTCGTCGCCCAGCGCAGGCGACGAAACTACCGGCTTGTTGGTACGGAACGCCCACACCTTCCACCCGTGCACGATATCCAGCGCATAGACGTGCCAGTCCATCGAGCCGAAATACACCAGCCCGTCGTGCTCGATCGGCGAGGACGTCACCGCGCGCTTTGCTTTGAAGCGCCACACCATCTGGCCCGACAGGTCCACACCCGCCACGTCGCCCGACTCCATCCCGACGACGATCATTTCGCCGGTTACCAACGGGCGGCAACGGATCGGCGCACCGGCAAACCACTTCCACTGCACCCGGCCAGACGACAGGCGCACGGCGTACAGGTGCCCGTCGTCGCTGCCAAAGAACACGTGCCCGTGCGCGATGGTTGGCGACGACTGCACCGGCCCCTGCGTGGAAACGGTCCAGCTCAAGTGCCCGACGCGCGTATCGACGGCGTACAGCAAGTGATCGAGCGAGCCGAACAGCACCAGGTTTTCGTCGGCGGCCACCACCGCCGACGACGTGACGCCGTCCGCAGCCGGATACTTCCATTTGAACGATCCATCCGCCGCGTTGATAGCGTACAGGTTGTTGTCGTACGCGCCGACGTACACCACGCCCTGATGCACCACCGGCGAGGAGCGGACTTCGTCTTCGCACTCAAACTTCCACAGCGCGACGACGCCCTGCTGCTCCGCATCGCTCCACGCGTCCATCTCGTCACGTGCCACGCCAAACGAGACAGGGAACGCGACCCCACCACCGGACGGCTGCGTGATCCGTTCCAACGCCTCATGCATCGCCGCCGCGTCGGGATAGCGATCCTCGATCTCAAAGGACAGAGCCTTCATGATGATCGCTTCAAACTCGGGCGAGACGTCCGGGTTGACCTCGCGGATCGGCCGCTCTGCAAAGGTGAACGGCGCTTCCAGCCGGGGATCCTGCCCCGTCAGCAGGTGGTGAAGCGTCGCGCCGATGCCGTACACGTCGCTCGCCGGGCTGGCTTCGCCGCGATATTGCTCCGGCGCGGAATAGCCCTCAGTCCCGATCATCGTGCCCTTCTGCCCCTGCTGGAAGATCTTGGCGATGCCAAAATCCACCAGGCGCAGGCGGCCGTGCTGGTCGATCATGATGTTCGACGGCTTCACGTCGCGGAAGATGATCGGCTCGGGCTTCTGGTGATGCAGGTAGCCAAGCACGTCGCACAGCTCAAGCGCCCACTGCTGCACCAGGTCGACCGGCAGCCGCCCCGCCGCCTGGTTGACCATGGCGTCAAGGTCGCGCCCGTTGATGAATTCCATCACCAGGTAAGCGCGCGTCTTGCTCGGGAAATAGTCGTAGATGCCCGGGATCGCCGGATGGCTGAGCGAGGCAAGCATGTCCGCCTCACGCTCGAACGTCCGCAAGGTCATCTCGCGGACGCCCTGGTCCGTGGCCGGATTGAGCATTTCCTTCACGGCTACATGGCGCACGACGTTCGGAAAGCGCAGGTCGCGCGCCTGATAGACCGACCCCATTCCCCCAACGCCGACAACACCCGTGATTCGGTAGCGGTTCTGAAGCACAGAACCGACCTGAAGAGTATTGTCGCCGCCGGGCTGTTCGGGAATTCGGCCTGTAAATCGTTGGGTATCAATCATGTGAATAGTCCGGCCCTTGAACCCTCACCCGCCGGGGCGCGTGAACGCGTCATGGAGATCAAGCCAATTTCCCGCTATTATAGTGACCCACCTGGCTTACCGCAATTGAGCGTCCCGGCTGATGCAGCATCCTTTCTCATCTGATCATACCCCTGAAAACGCGCAACAGAGCGCGGCGCCGCTGGCGCTGTATCTGCACATTCCGTTCTGTCATGTGCGCTGCACCTACTGCTCGTTCAACATCTACACCCGCCGCGCGCACCTGATTGCGCCCTACATGGCCGCGCTGCGCCGTGAGATCGCGCTGGTGGGTGCAGACGCTCGCCGCCCCGCGCTGAGCGTCTACTTCGGCGGCGGCACGCCGAGCCTCGTCCCGACCGGCGAGATTGCGGCCACGCTCGACGCCTGCCGCGCCACATTCGCGCTCGAGGACGACGCCGAGATCACGCTCGAGCTTAACCCGGAGTCGGCGGACCCGGACGATCTACGCGCGCTGCGGCAGGCCGGGGTCAACCGCCTGAGCATTGGGATGCAGTCCGCCCACGCCGAGGAACTCAAGCTCTACGCCCGGCTGCACACACACGAGGATGTGCAACAGGCCGTCCGCAGAGCGCGCGCCGCCGGGTTCGACAACATCAGCCTCGACCTGATCTACGGCGCGCCGCGCCAGACGATGCGTATGTGGCAGGAGAGCCTGCACGCGGCCCTGGCGTTGGAGCCCGAACACATCTCGTTCTACAGTCTGACGATCGAGGACGGCACGACCTTTGATCGCTGGGCTAAGAGCGGGCGCATCCCCCAGCCGGACCCCGATCTCGCGGCGGATATGTACGAGTGGGCGACCGATGTACTGGCCGGGGCCGGATACGACCAGTACGAGATCAGCACCTGGGCGCGCCCCGGCAAAGTATCGCGCCACAACATGCAATACTGGCGCTGCGAT
>CBINGT010000044.1:0-13106 GCA_966250245.1 uncultured Anaerolineae bacterium | reverse complement strand
GCCGGGGAACGTCTCGACGCAGGCGCGCTCTCCTATGCGCTTGTACATCTGGACATCGGTGAACGGGCGCCCCAGGATGCCATCATGGATCGCCCACGAGCGCCCGGAGATGGTCCGCCATGCGTCCGGCATTCGGAACGGGTTGTCGCCGGTCAGCCGCGCGTGAAGCTCGCCGCCCGGCTGGAACTCTGCGTGAATCCACTGCATCAGCCGCAGCCCGCGCGAGTAGGCGAAGCCGTATCGCTCGAAAATGATCGCGTTGTGATAGAACAGCGGCTCGATGAAAAACATGCTGTGCCCCATCCGCTTGAGGAATAACTCGAAGGTGGGGATCCCGGTGCGGAAGATGCGCAGCCCGCGCCGGATCTGGCCGGGCGCCAGCCCGGCGTTCATCGCGCGGATTTCCTCGGGGATGTTGCGGCGGATGGTGCCAAGCTGCGTCGGCTGGCCGTGCTCGTCGCGGTCGATGTTGAAGCGCGGCGATTCCGGGTCGTTGACCGTCGCCATTAGGACGATTAACTGGTTGTGGAAGCTATCGGCCATCTGCAGGTAAAGCGCCGGGTCTTCGGCATCTGGCCGGTGATAGACCATGATCTCGACCGCGCTGCTACCCGCCGGACAGCGGAAATGGATCACCGGCTGGCCGTCGACCGTCAGCGTGTCGGGGTCGATATCGAACTGCGCGAAGACCCAGTCGGGGATCAACGTGCGATAGATGGCGCGCTTTTGCTCCTGTGGCAGGTCGTTGATCGCGCGGATCGAGTCGGGCCAGGGCGGGGATGGCGACTGCACGGGAGCCTTCCTGCCTTACCGCTCGCGCTCGCGCAGGGATCGCTCGATCTGGCGCTGGCTGTCCCGCGCGCGCAGCGACTCGCGCTTGTCGTACTGCTTCTTACCGCGCGCCACCGCGATCTCGACCTTGGCGATCCCGCGCGTCAGATACATCTGCAGGGGGACGATGGTGAGCCCTTTCTCCTGGATGCGGCTCAGCAGGCGATTGATCTCCTTGCGATGGAGCAACAGCTTGCGCGGGCGCAGCGGCTCGTGCCCGAAGTTACCCGCCTGATCGTAGGCGGCGATGTGCGCGTTAACCAGCCACAACTCGCCGTCGCGCGGCTGGACGTAGCTCTCCCGCAGGTTGACGTGCCCGGCGCGAATCGACTTGATCTCGGAGCCCATTAGCGCGATTCCGGCTTCCAGCGTGTCCAGAATTTCGTAGTCGTGGCGCGCCTTGCGGTTAGTGGTAACGATCTTGCGACCTTCGGCCATAGCTAAAACGATAGCTCCGTTCTCTCGCGTGTAGGCGGGTTCAGTCAGCGCTTTCACCCGCAAGAAGCTCAGTGCGCGCGTATTCCAGCGCGCGTTCCAGCACCGGATCCTCGCCCGGCTCGGCGTCGGCGGGCGGCTCGATCTCGACGTCCGGCGCCAGACCCTCATCCTGGATCGGCGTTTCGTTTGGCGTGAACCACAGCGCATAGGTGACATGCACCTGCGAGCGGTCGCGCAGGGTATGGACGTGCTGAACCGAGCCTTTGCCGTAGGTTCGCTGGCCAAGCAACACGCCGCGCTCCCGGTCGCGGATCGCCCCGGCGACCACCTCGGATGCGCTCGCGCTCCCGGCGTCGACCAGCACGATCAGCGGGATACTCTCACCCAGGTCGCCATCTTCCGAGCGATAGACGATCTCCTGACCGCTGCGCGAGCGCTGCTTGACGACCACGCCGTCGCCCAGGAACAGGTCGCTCACGCCGATAGCCTGATCGAGCAGGCCACCTGGATTGCCGCGCAGGTCGAGGATCAGCGCTTCGGTGCCCTGATCGATCAACTCGCTAACGGCTTCTTCGAGCAGCGTGGTCGCGTTGCCGTTGAACGTGTACAGCCGCGCATAGCCGATGTCCTCGATCAGCCGCGAATCGACGGTGGGCAGCTCGACGCGCACGCGCGTCAGCGTGACCTCGAACTCGCGGTTCTCAGACGGGCGATATACGGTCAGCGTGACGTCGGTGCCAATCTCGCCGCGCAGCAAGGCGACCGCCTCATTAAACGCCATACCCTGCAGCGAGCGCCCATCCACCTCACGGATCTGGTCCTGCGGCTGCAAGCCCGCTTCCGACGCGGGATAGCCGCTGTATGGGCTGACGATCACCAGATTGCCATCAGCCGTGATCGACACGTCCGCGCCGATTCCGCCAAACTCCCCGGCGGTCTGCTGGCGGTCGAACTCAGCCCTTCCTGGCGGGACGTAGAAGGTGTACGGGTCGCCGGTTGCGCTCAGCAGCCCCTGGATCGCGCCACGGACCAGCTCGCTATCCGGCGGGGAGCCGTAGTAATACTCCTGGTCGAGAATGTCCCACGTCTGCCAGAAGGTGACGAAATCCTCGTCATTGTGCGGCGAGTCGGTCTGCTCTGCAAACAGCACGCCGCCCAAAAACCCGGCCGCGGCGACCAGCGTGATCAGCATGACGGTGCGCGCCACACCAACCCGGCGCGTCAGGTCGGGCGAGGGTGGCGAGTCTGCCGGGCGGGGGATATCCATGGACATCTGCTAGCCATCCAGTCTCGGCGCGGCAGCCTGCGCGCTAACCATTTCGCGAAGCTGGCGCACCGCTTCGCCCAGTTCGACATCGCGGCCGCTTTCGTCGGGGATCATCGAGATCGTCGGCTCCAGTCCGTTGCCTTCAAGCGGTGTGCGGTTTGGCGTGAACCACTCCGCCGAGGTGATGTGCACCGACGAGCCATCCGACAGCCGGAAGATCAACTGCACCGAGCCTTTGCCGTAGGTGCGCTGACCGATCAGGATGCCGCGCTCGTGGTCGCGGATTGCCCCGGCGACCAGCTCCGCCGCGCTCGCCGTTCCGGAGTCCACCAGCACGACGAGCGGCCCTTCAGTCCACGCGCCGCCGGGCGTCGCCTCGGTGGTGGTTTCGCCGTTGCGCCGCACCTCGTAGAACACAACGCCGCCGTCCAGAAACTCGGACGCAACCTCGACCGACTCTTGTAGCAAGCCGCCGCTGTTACCGCGCAGGTCCAGCACCAGCGCGACGGCGACCTGGCTCTTGAGATCTTCGATCGCAGTACGCAATTCATCAGGCGTGCGGCTGGTGAACCGGATGATCTGAACATAGCCGAACGTGTCTTCCTCGGCCAGCATCCGCCAGACGATCGAGGGCACCTGCACGACCTCGAACTCGATGAACACGTCGCGCGATGCGTCGGACTCCGGCGCGCGAATCGTGATCGTCACGCCGCGCCCGCCGCCGACCTCGCCGCGCAGCATACCGTCAACTACGTCGATGCGCTCGCCGGGGGGCAGGGGCATTCCGTCAATTGCCAGCAGGATCGCGCCTTCTTCCACGCCCGCGCGCGCTGCAGGGCCATCCGGGAACGGGTAGAGGACGAGGTCGCCTTGCTCGTTGCGCTGCACCTGCACGCCGATTCCGCCGTATTCGCCCGCCAGCACGTGGGATTCGCTCTGCGCGACTGGCGGGTCGATGAAGAACGTGTACGGGTCGTTGAGCTCGCCCAGAAAACCGCGCAACGCCGCATATTCCATCGTACGATCGTCCGGCAGCGGGCGCAGATAGTTCTTCTCAAGCAGGTCTTTCACTTCATGCAGCAGCGGGAACTCGTTTTCCTCAGCGTCGACGTTCGCGGCCACAGGAGCCTGGTCGCGCAGCAAGTATCCGGCGAGGAACATCCCGCCGAGCACGACGCCGGTCACGATCCCTCGCACGGCCGCCAGCATCAGCCGTGATTTTCGACTGCGGTTTGCGCTCATGCCGCTCAATCCTTGTCGCTTAGCACCGGACGCGCATTCTAGCACATCCCCTATCAGAATTTTAGCGTGGATAGTTTCGCGAACCCCGATCTCCGACTATGATAACAGCATCGAACTGGCAGGAGAGCTTGAAGCATGGCAGAACGCAGACCCCTGGTGCTGATCGCGGATGACCAGGAACACTCGGTCATCTTGCTGCGGCGGATCTTCCAACGGGACGGATTTGACGTCGAGAGCGCAAAGGACGGCGAGATCGCGCTGGAGAAGGCGCGTAAGCTGCGGCCCGATTTGATCTTGATGGACGTGCAGATGCCGCGCATGGATGGCTTCGAGGTCACGCGGCAGCTTCGCGAGGATCCGGCGACGGCGCGCATCCCGGTCATCTTCGTGACAGCGGCGGCGCGCGAGCCCACTGACGTTGCGCACGGTCTGAACCTCGGCGCGGACGACTACATCCGCAAGCCGTACGATTATCACGAATTGCTTGCCCGCGCACGTAGCAAGATGCGCGCACGCCAGCTTGAGGACCGGCTCCAACAGCGCAGCGAGGAACTAGAAGCGCTCGTCCGGATTGGCGGCGAACTTAACCAGCGGCTGGGGCTGGAAGAACTGGCGGAACGGCTGCTGGAGATCGCCCGGCAAGAGTTCAACGCCGCGTTTGCAGAGCTGGTGTTGTTCGACCCGGCCGGGGAGCCGATTATGCTGATGGACACGCAACAGGGGATGGCCGACCCCGCCAACGTGCTCGCACGATTGGCCGACCCGCACTCGGCGATCGCGCTGGTGTACCGGAGTGGCGAGCCGATCCTGCTGCCCGGCCTGCCCGGCAACGACGATGGGTCCGAAATAGTCGCCCGGCTGGAGCGCGCCGGGCTGTCGTCCGCGATGGTCGCGCCGCTTCGCCATCGTGGCAGGCTGCTCGGGATGTTGGGCGTAGCGGTGGGCGATCAGCGGCGGCTTAGCGACTCGGACCTGCGGATGCTGCGCTCGATTGGGGAACAGGCAGCGCTGGCGGTCCGCAACGCCCAGTTGTACGCCGAGCTTCAGAGCTACGCGCAGACGCTTGAGGACAAGGTCGAGCAGCGCTCGCGGGAGCTACAGGCCGCGCAAGCGGAACTGATCCGCGCCGAGAAGCTGGCCGCGCTGGGGCGCATGGCGGCGGGGATCGCGCACGAGGTCAACAACCCGCTGCAGCCGATCCTGAACTGCCTGGAAGTGGCGATCGAGGACACCGAGAACGGCGAACGGCCCGATACCGAAGTGTTGCGCGTGGCAGAGCGCGAAGTGCAGCGCATTAAGTCGATTGTGTCGCGGCTGCTCGACTTCGCACGGCCCAGTAACAGCGAGCCAGCGGCTGTGGACCTGCAGGAGCTGATCAACGAAGTGCTGTTGCTCACGGCGAAACAGCTCGAGCGCAATGGGGTCCGCGTCACGACGCAGTTGAATTACGCGCCGGTTATCTCCGGAAACGCGACGCAGCTCAAGCAGGTCATGCTGAATCTGGTGCTCAACGCGATGGAAGCCATGCCAGACGGCGGCGACCTGGTGATCGAACTGTATCCCGAAAGAGATGGGGTGGTTATCCGCCTGCAGGATACGGGCGTGGGCATGGACGAGGAAACGGTCGCGCAGATCTTCGACCCGTTCTATTCCACCAAGCGAGAAGGGACCGGTCTGGGGCTGGCGGTAACGTACGGCATCATCGAAGGGCACGGCGGGACGATCCAGGTGGACAGCCAGCCGATGCAGGGCACCACATTTACCATCTGGCTCCCTGCCGCGACTGGCTGAGGCCGCGCCCTTCGACGGGCGTTCGAGGTTAGTTCCAGCGGTCCTGCAGGTCAGACCAGCGCGGGTCGCCGGGCTGCAGGTTCGCGTATTCGGGCGCGTCGCTGACCGGAGCGGACGCGCGGTAGAGCGTGTCGTTGCTGCCGCAGCGGGTGATATTCACGCCAAAGGCTTCCGGCGCGCCGTCGCCCTGCCAACTGGCAGCCTGATCAGCGGCAACCCGCATCAAACTTTCAACCAGTTGCGGCAGCATGGGCGAAGGCCGCGTGCATGCCTGGGCGTACAGTGTCCGTCCGAGGACGCCATCTGCCACTACAACCGCGGTTTCCTGCGGCTGGCCCGGTAGCGCAGCGGTGTTGAGCTGTGTAGTCGCCGCGTCAACCTGGGCAGCCTGTTCAGGGCTGAGGGATGCGGCAGTCAGCCCGGCGAGGTCCTCAGCAACCGGCTGCAATTCCGGCAGCAGGAAGTACAGCAACCCGACGACTACGGCCGCGACCAGCAGCAAACCGATCAGCGCGCCCAAGACACGTCCGCCGCGACCGGCCCGTCGCGCGGCGCGTTCCTCGGCGGCGGCGCGCGCTTCGACGTCGAGCGGTTCTTCCGGCTCCTCGAACGTCACGCGCGAAGGCTGCGGCCGCTCCACGACGACCGGCGCTTCCGGCTCGTCAAGCGCGAATGGGTCCTCGTCCAGCCCGGCAAACGGATCCTCTTCCATCTCGAAGAGTTCTTCGTCCAGGTCAATGGCTTCTAGGCTGGCGGCGTTGAACATCTCGTCAAACGGCTCATCGGAGAATGGCGGCGTAGCTGCCACCGGCTCGCCAAACGGATCGCCTGTTTCGAACGGGAACAGTTCCTCTTCGAGCGGCGCGGGCTCCGCAGCGGGGCGCAACTCCGGGAAGCGGTCGATCTCATCCTGCACGGGCGGGAACTGCTCGTTCAGCCGGTCGAGCATCTCGCGGGCCTTCGGCGCGTTGGCATAGTCGGGATCGAGCCGCAGCACCTGAATCAACGATTCGCGCGCTTCGGCTGGCTCGACAGCCGCGTTCGCCAGCAGCCACCACGCGTCAACGTTTTCCGGCTCGTTCAGGACGATCGGGCGCAGGATCGCAAGCGCCTCGTCGATCTGCTCCTGCTTGATCAGCGTGTAGGCACGCTTCAGCTCTTCGTGTGTGCTCATAGGACCTCCGTCGGACGCCGCCATGGCCGCGTATCGCCTGCGCTTATGGTGCATTATAGCCAGACCGCGTTCCCCCGCAAACCAGCCCAGCCACCAGAACACGCAGGATGACTATCCAGAACACGCAGGATGAATATAATGAAGCGCGAACGTGAATCGCGTAAAGAAGCGACCTCAGAGCATAGGACTCGTATGAAGCGGCAGCACGCTGTGCAAGGGAGATCGCGCAGATGAGCGCGGGGATGCGACGCGTTGCGGCGCTGGCACTGCTCGCGCTGGTGGTGGGTCTGGCGCTGAGTGCGAGCGAGATCGGCGCGCAGGACCTGCGCGTGCAGTACGGCGACCGCGTCACCGGGGAGATTGCGACCGGCAGCGCGCCGGACGTCTGGCGTTTTGACGGCGGCGCGGGCGATCGCGTCACGGTCCGTCTGGAGCGGATCGACGGTAATCTCGTCCCGGCGCTGACCGTGCGCGACCCGGCGGGCGAACTTGCGCTCGACGTCGCGTGGCTGGGCAGCGACGAGCCGGTATCCGAGGCGACGCTGCGGCTGGCGTCCGGCGGAGAGCATGCGATCGAGGTCCGCGCGGGGCAGGGCGCGGGCACGTACGCGCTCAGCCTGATCCTCGCTCGTCCGGGCAGCGCAGCAGGCCGCGCCGACATCGCGCTGAGCTACGGGCAGACAGTCGAGGGGGAACTGGCGGATACGGCGGCGGTCGACGCGTGGTCGTTTCGCGGCGAGGCGGGGGATGTAATCGACGCCGTGCTCACGCCGCTGGAAGGCGAGACGCGTCCGCGCGTGGCGCTGATCAGCCCGACCGGGACGACTGTCGCCACAGGGACCACGCTCTCTGCGGTGCGCCTGCCTATGGGGGGAACGTACACGCTCGACGTGCGGCTGGCCGATGGCGTGGCGGGCGCTTACCGGCTGGCGTTGCGGCTGCGAAACTCAGCCACTGTGGATACGGGATTCCTTGCCGCCCCGCTGGAACTGGGCGTGCCGGTCGGCGGGCGGCTGACGAGCGACGCGCCCACGGCGCTCTACCGCATCACAGGCAGCGGAACCCTCGCGCTGGCGCTCGATCTTGCGGATGCAAACGCGCGCGCCGACATTGCCGTGCTCACCGAGAACCGCGCCGTGTTGAACACGCTGTCCGGTTTCGGGCAGGTCCGCGCGCCGATTGCGCTTGGCGCACAGGGGAGCGTGCTGGTCGAGATCACCTCGCCGGATGTGACGCCCAACAGTCCGGTCGAGTTCGCGCTGCATACCGGGGCGCTGCGCCGGGCCGGGCGGAATGCGCGCCCGCTGATCCCTGGGCGCCAGCAGCGGATCGCGCCGGGCGCGGAGCCGGTCGTGTGGTTTCTGGACGCGCGCGCCGGGGACGTGATCGAGCTGGCGGTCACGCCGGACGTGTTCTCTCCCGACGCGCAGGTGCAGGTGTACAACCCGCAGGGCGACGTGATGCTTCTGCGCCGGGTCGATGCAGGGTTCCGCCAGCCGCTGTTGTTCGCGCAGGGCGGCCTGTACGAGATCGCGATCCAGGCAGGCGGGCAAGGCTATACGCTGGGCGCAGAGCAGATCGGCGCGGAAGGCGTGCCGTTTGACCTGGTGCTGGACCGGGTCGAACGCGGCTCGCTGGCGGCAAATGGGGCGCTCGCCGTCACGTCTGAGGTGGCATCCCGCGCGGACGAGGTGTGGACGCTCGACATCTCTGAGGTGGGGACGTGGGCGTTCGACCTCGCGGCGTCCGGTGAGGGGTTGCTGGCGCTGCGCGTGGAGTCGCCGGACGGCGCGCTGATCGCGCAAGGCGTAACACAGCCGCTCAGCAGGCAGGCGTCACTTGAAGCCCGCGTCGAGATGCCGGGGCGCTACCGGATCGCGGTGCTCAACCCGGCTGAGGGCGCGCTCGGCTATACGCTGCGCGCCACTCCGGCGGGCGGGGGAGAACTCACCCCCGGCGAAACGGGGCGCGGCGTGCTCCTTGCGGCGCGGCCGGAGCATCGCTGGACGGTGGACGTACTTGCTCCCGCGCATCTGCGCGTCGAACTGCGCGCTCTTGCTGGCGGTGACCTGCCGGACACGGCGCTCGTCGGTCCGGATGGGATGATCGTCCCGCTGACACCCGTCAGCCCTGCCAATCCTGGCACGCTGGTCGCGCAGGTCTCGCAGAGCGGCACGTATACGTTACGCCTGTCTCTGCCGGAGTCGCTGACCTCTTTGAGCTACCGCGTGGGCATCACGGTCGAGTCGGCGCAGAACGCGCCCGCGCCGGTCGTCGAGTCCGCGTCTCTGGAGCCGCTGATAGCCGCTCCGACGCCCGCTCCCGCGCTCATTCGCGTCAACCCGCTGGCGCAGATTCTCCCCGCAACGCGCCCCGGTCCTGACGTGCTGGCGAATGCGCCGCTGCTGACGATCGACGGGACGGTGCGCGGCACGATCTCGCAGAACGCGCACTATCAGGTCTGGCGTTTCCAGGCGCTCAGCGGCCAGCAGATCACGCTGGCGGCGGTCGGTCTGGCGCAGGGCGCGGCACCGGATCTCACGCTGCTGGATGAGCAGGGCGAGGTTTTGGCGCGCAGCCTCGCGCCCGACCGCACGAGTAACCGGCTGTCGCACCGCTTCGCTGCCGACGGGCGCTACTTCGTCGTGGTACGCTACGTGCCGGGCGGTCGCTATCTGTTGCGCACGCAGGATCGCAGCGCGCTGGACGACACGTTGAGCGCCGTGATGCCCGGTCGGGTAATCGCGGTTGGGGAGACGGTGCGCGGCGAGTTGCTCGATCCGGATACGGTTGAGCACGTCTATTTCTACGCACACACGGGCGATGCGCTCCAGGCGCAGGTGATTCGCCCGGCGGGAAGTGGCGGCGTGTCCTTGCGGCTTGAGCGGGTCAACAATGCGGTGCTGGTCGAGGGGCAGGCGGATCCGGCGCGCGCCGAACGGACGACGCTCAGCTTCACCACCGCAACCGAGGGCGTATACCGGCTGGCCGTGCAGCCCGTAGCGGACGGATTCGTGCCGGGCGAGTTCGCGCTGCACCTCGCGCTGACCGGCTCTCCGGCGCTAACGCGCGATGGCTTGCGGCTGGAGAGCGAGGGATTCGGGGCGCTCGCTTCGGATGACCTGACCGACACATGGCTGTTCGCGGCCGCCGCGGGCGAGCGCGTCACCATCGCGGTCGAAGCGGGTAGCGGCGGACCGCAACCGCTGGTGGTCGAATTGGCGGACACTGCCGGAACACCGTTTTTGCGGCAGGAGTCGATCGTCGGCGCACCCGCGATCACGCTCGATCGCGTCAGCCTGCCGCGTACCGGCGTCTATCGCCTGATCGTCGGCGCGGCGCGTGGCGAGAGCGGTCCCTATCGCGTCCGGCTGGTGCGGGATACCAGCTACCTGAGCGACGCGCAGCACGCCCTGCCGCTGAACCAGACGGTCAGCCGCGTGCTGACAGGGGACAACACGCTCGACGTGTGGACCTTCTCCGGCTCCCAGGGTGACGTGATCTCGGCCGAGGCGCGCGCCATTCGTGGCGATGCAGGGCTGCTCAGCTTCCAGGTGCGGACGCAGAACGGCACGGTCCTCACCAGCGTGGCGGGAGATGCAACCGGCCGCGCCGCCGCACCGCAAATCCTGCTGCCGGAAACCGGACATTACACGCTGGCGATCGGCAACCTCAGTCCAGAATTTGAGGGCGCGCTGGCTTATGAGCTGACCGTGTTGCTTGAGAGCACGCAGGCGCGTTCGATGGGCGCTTTGCTGCCGCCGGACGGTCGCGGCGCCGGGACGCTAGGCGGCGCGGATTTGCGCGACGTGTGGCTGTTCGAGGGGCAACAGGGCGACGTCGCGCGAATTACGTTGACCGCCGAGGGGGGCGGAGTCGCGGCGAGCGTCCTCACGACCGACTGGCACATCGCCAGCACATCTGGACGGCCAAGCATGCTCGCCGTGGGAGATCAGGACGGCCCCGGCACGCTGGAACTGGAGCCGGTGGTCTTGCCTGCCGACGGCGTGTACACGATCGACGTCACTGCGCCGCCTGGCGGCACGACCGACTACACCGTCAGCCTGACTCTCGACTCGGTCAGCGCGTTGTCGACCGTGCCAGTGGATCCGCCAGGGCAGGTCGAGGGACGTATCTCAGAGGTGGCCTTCCGCGAGGCGTGGACCTTCACGGCCCAGCAGGGCGACGCCGTGTCCCTGCGGGTCGTGCCGGACAGCCGCGCGACGCTCGCGCCACACCTGACGCTCTACGCGCCGGACGGCCATGCGCTGGTGCGTGTAGAGAGTGCGTCCGGCGAAGAAGCCCGGCTTGATGTGTACCGCCTGCCGGAGAGCGGCGTGTATACCGTAGCTGTTAGCCGCCGCCTGGGCGCCACCGGCGGGACGGAAGGGCGCTTCCGGCTAGAAATTGCGCTCGATCCTGCGCCGAACATCGCGACGCGGCTGCTGCGCTATGGGCAGATTGGGAGAAGCTGGATTAACAACACCGCGCCGCTCGAACACTGGATCTTCGAGGGCGAAAAAGGCGACGTGATCGAGGCACGGCTTGAGGTGCTGAGCGGGACGCTCGACCCGTTGCTGCGCCTGTACGGGCCGGATGATGCGCTGATCGCCGCGTCCGAGCAGGGGGACGACGGCCTGCCGCTGATCCGGCACCGCCTGACGGTGGCGGGGAGCTACCGGATCGAGGTCGAGCGACGGGGCGGCGCGTTCGGTCCCACGCAGGGCAACTATGCGCTGGCGCTCAACCGGCTCTACCGCTTCGCGTCACTGCCGGGCACGGCTCGCACGATCGCCTACGGGCAGCGCGTTACCGGCGCGGTGGACGACGAAACGCCGCTTGAGCGGTGGACGTTTGCGGGTGCGGCGGGCGATCAGGTGCAGGCGGCTGTGCGCTTCCCGGCCGACGACGCCGCGCTCACGCTCAACGTGGCCGATCCGTCTGGCGCGCTGCTGGCTGATGGCAGGCGTGGAAACGGCCGCACCACTATCGACGGGTTGACGTTGCCATACAGTGGCGTGTATGTGCTCGAAGTGCGGCGCAGCGCGGACGCGCGCACGCCATACAGCCCCTATGAGCTGGAGCTGGCGTTGAGTGGCAGCGTCGAAGTAGCCGGGGCGTCGGGCGGGATGCTGGCGCCGGGCGAGCCGGTTTATGGGCGGTTTGAAGAAGCGCCTGCCTCGCATGTGTGGCTGGTACGGGGCGCGCGGGATCAGCGCCTGGCGTTCAGTCTGGCGCGGCTGGAGGGCTCGCTCGCGGCGGATCTCACGCTGCTGGCGCCGGATGGCACGGTTCTGCTTGAGGTGGCTCCCGATCCCGGTGCGGCGGCGCTGACCACCGAGCCGGTGACGTTCGAAGATGCCGGGCTGTATGCGGTTGTGGTGTCGGCGCGTGAAGGGGGATCCGGCCTGCGCTACCGGCTGCACGCCGCGCCGCTCGATCTTGCGCCGGAAATGGCGACGGAATAGGCGACATTCCTTGACAAAATAAGTACAAAACAAAAAAAGCGGACTCCATGTGGGTCCGCTTTTGATCATATGGGTTCTTGCGGTATGCCCTGGAGAGGACTCGAACCTCCACGCCCGAAAGGGCACAGGCCCTCAACCTGCCGCGTATGCCAATTCCGCCACCAGGGCTGATTGCCCGAATTATACACGCCGGACGGGAGATGTCAATGGTTGGCGGGACGCGTCTGAAGGCGTACAATCGGCTCACCAATTACGGGTTAAGGTTCGGGTGCGCAGGAAGTAGAACGAGCAAGGAGCTTATGCGGATCGTAATAGACGCAATGGGCAGCGATCACCATCCGGGGCCGGATGTCGAAGGAGCGGTGCTCGCGGCGCGCGAATTGGGCGAGCAGATCGTCCTGGTGGGCGATCAGGGCGTAGTTTCCACTGAGCTCGCCAAGCATGATACATCTGGTCTGAGGATCGACGTGGTCCACGCTAGCGAGCACGTCACGATGGAAGATAAGCCGGGCGTAGTTGGCCGCGCCAAGCCCGACTCCTCGATGCACGTCGGGTTGCGGCTGGTGGCGGACGGTCAGGCAGATGCGTTCGTCACGGCGGGCAACACCGGCGCGGCGCTGTCGATTGCGACGCTCCACACTCTGAAGCGCATCCGTGGCGTGCACCGTCCCGCGCTGGGCACAGTGCTGAAGCTCGGCGGGCACGCGATGATTCTGCTCGACATTGGCGCGAACACCGACACGCGCGCGGAATGGCTGGCGCAATACGGTGTGATGGGCAGCATCTACGCGGCGCGCGCGCTGGGCGTGACCAATCCCCGCGTCGCGCTGGTGTCCAACGGCGAGGAAGAGGGGAAAGGCACCACCCTGGTTCAGGAAGCGGCGGAACTCTTACG
>CBINGT010000043.1:0-13112 GCA_966250245.1 uncultured Anaerolineae bacterium | reverse complement strand
GTCCCGCTGGCCGTGAATGATCAGCGTCGGCGGCAGACCGGGGCGAATGTGATTAATCGGCGACGCCTCGCGATAGCGGTCCGGAATCTCGCCCGGCAGCCCGCCCATCAACTCCGCGATCGCGCTGCCACGCTCGGCGGGCCACAGCATCAGGTCCGCCGGGGCATAGCTGACCACCACGGCGCGACCGCTCTCATCCACCTCGCTCAGCGCGCCGCTGCCGCAATCCACCGGGACGCGATCGCTTCCGGCGGTGTACGCGGCCATCAGCGCGAGGTGCCCGCCTGCGGAGCGCCCCATCACCGCAATCCGCTCCGGATCGACCCCGTAGCGCGCGGCGTTTTGCTTCACCCAGCGGATCGCGCACTTCACGTCCGACAGCGGCGCGGGCCACCCGCCAGACGTCCGGTACTGCACATCGAAGACGACGTAACCCTGGGCCGCGAGCCAGCGGTCGTGCAGGCCGAACGCGTAATCGCTCTTGTCGCCGTGGAACCACGCGCCGCCGTGCACCACGACCACTGCGGGCAGCAGACCGTCGCGCTTCTCGGGCTGATAAATATCGACGCGCAATGGATGACCATCCGGCGCGGCGAACAGCACGTCACGCGTTTCGCGCACGCGGATGCGCAGCAAGTAGAGGATCGGGCCCCACAGATCGGTGCGGTGCGTCTGCCCGAAGCGACGGTGCACTTCCGCCGGGATCTGCCCCTGCCAGCCGATGCCCAGCCCCTCGCGCATCGCCTCGGACATCGCGCGGTTGACCTCTTTGCGGCGGATCAGCGGGCGAATCCCCAGCCCCAGGCCGGCCGTTCCGAGCAGCACGGCTTTCAGCGAGCGCGCGCGCAGCCCGCGATAAATGCCCATCGCCCCGCTCACCATCGCCAGGCCGGGGTTCTCAGTAGCGACAAGCTGCGCCCATCCCAGGCCGGATCGCGGCAAGACGTGAAAGGACGGCAGAATGCTCAGCAGACCGAGAGTCGCAGAGAGCGCGCCCCACAGCGTCGCCTTGAGCTTGCGCATACGGTGATTGCTCCTCTTGTTGCGGTGAACCGCCAGCCGCCCGCCTCGCCAGATCGGCGAGCGCTGCGCAAAGGAGATTATAAGCTAAAAGCAGCGAGAATACAGGGGAGGGAGTGGGGAGTAGGAGGTGAGGGTTGGCAGAGTGGCGTGTGACGGCGCGGCGCGGGGATAGGATCAGTGGCCTATCGCTTCACTCCCCCAGATCACCCACCGGAAAATCCTTCCACTGGGGGATGTTGCCGCTTCGTGAGAGTCATATGTTAGGAGGCGCGGGGTTGGATTCACGGCCCCGCGTGCCATGAACGAGACGTACTGTAACCCTGTTAACACTCGTATAGGAGGGCACGATGCAACGCTTTTTACCGTTCAGTTTGGCGGCTCTTGTGCTGGTCCTGATTCTGGGGCTGGGTCTGAGCCTGTCGTTCACGCCAACGCTGGCGCAGGACGACACCACCCCCACTCCAGAGGGTGGTGAGGGCGCCGATACCGGCGCAGATACGGGCGACGACACTGGCGGCGACATGGGCGCGCAGCCGGGTGGCCCCATCATCATCGGTGACCCGTCGTCTCCGGCCGTCCAGACCGTTCTGAACTACTTCCAGACCTTCGACCCGAACCTGCTGGCGGAAACCATCCAGTTCCGCGACTACACACAGGCGCAGGGCCTCAGCACGCGTGAGGATGTAACCGGCCCGGCCAACATCCTGAATTCAGCGTTCTCCGGCCAGGCCTACAACATCCAGCGGGTGGTGACTGCCGACAACGTGGTGGTGGTCGAGTTCACGTTCACCGGCACGCACAGCGGTGACTTCATGGGCGCCGCGCCGACGCAGCAGACCGTCAACGTTCCGATGGTGGCGATCCTTGAGCTGGGCGCTGGCGGTTCCGATATGGGTGCCGAAGGTGACGCGGCGGCCGAAGGCGAAGCTGCGGAAGGTGACGCTGCCGCCGAGGGCGATATGGCCGCCCAGGCAGGCATGCAGATCGTCCGCTTCGATCTGTACTACGACGCCAGCCAGCTCGCCCAGCAGCTTGGGCTGAGCTTCCAGGCGCCGGGCGCGGCTCCAGGTGGCGACGCTGGTGCCGATACCGGCGATGATACCGGTGCTGATACTGGCGGCGATGCTGGCGCGGACACTGGCGATGCCGCTGGTGGCGACGCTGGCGCGGATACCGGCGGTGATACCGGTGCTGACACTGGCGATGATGCTGGTGCGGTGAGCGGCGACGCGAGCCTGCAGGTCACGGATCAGGAAATCACGGCAGACGGTACTGTGCTGATCGCGCAGGTGACCATCCCGGTGAACGGCTGGGTGGACATCCATGCGGACAGCAGCGGCGCGCCGGGTGAGATCATCGGCTTCGCGCAAGTAGTCGCGGGGCAGACCCAGAACGTGGTCGTTCCGGTCGATACCAACCGCGTCACCGGGACGCTGTGGGCGATGCTCCACCAGGACGCCGGTGAGCTTGGCGTGCACGAGTTCCCCGGCCCCGATACGCCCATCACGGACGCGAGCGGGAACGTCGTCGTGATGCCGTTCGCAGTCACGGCCCCGGCAACCGAAGGCGGCTAAACGCTCGCCCCCTTCGCATAAGCAAGAATCAAACAGCGCCCCGCGTTACCTGCGGGGCGCTGTCGTTTTCCGTGGTCTTTCGAAAGCAACGAGCGTATGCGGTCAGCGCGCGAAACCTCACCCCTGGCCCCTCTCCGTTTACGGAGAGGGGAAAAGAGGGCGGGGGTTAAGGGGTGAGGTTCTGCAGCTAGAGCTATTTCTTGCTCGCCTTGATGTCAAACGTCAGCCCCTTCTTGTTCGCGTCGATAATGACGCGCGTGCCGGGCTGCGGATTTTCCTTCAGCAGATAGTCGGCAAGCTGCTCGCGCACGTGGCGCTGGATGATCCGCCGCAGGGGACGCGCGCCCCACTCCGGATGATCGTTCTGCGCCAGCAGCCAGCGTTTCGCCTTGTCGGAAAAATCCAGCGTCAGGCCGCGCTCTGCCGCGAGCTTGTTCTCCTGGCGGAGCAGTAGGTCCAGAATCTGCGCGAGGTGCTCGTCGCTGAGCGGGTGGAAGATCACGATTTCGTCCAGGCGGTTGAGGAACTCGGGCCGGAACTCCGCACGGACCTGCGCCATCACCTCGGCGCGCGTCTCGTCGTCGATCACGGTCGTCGCCAGCTCGTGCGCGCCGACGTTGCTGGTCATGATAATCACCGCCTCGCTGAAGCGCGCGACGTTGCCCTGCCCATCCGTCAAGCGGCCCTCTTCCATCACCTGAAGCAGCACGTCCAGCACGCGACGGTGCGCCTTCTCGACCTCGTCAAACACCACCACAATGTACGGCTGCTCGCGCACGCGGTCGGTAAGCTGCCCGCCGCCTTCATAGCCGACGTAGCCGGGCGGCGCGCCGATCAGGCGGCTGACGGTGTTCTCGTCCATGTACTCAGACATGTCGATCTGCAGCATGGCGTCTTCGCTGCCGAACATGAACTCCGCCAGCGCCTTCGCCAGTTCCGTCTTCCCCCCGCCGGTCGGGCCCAGGAACAGGAACGAGCCGATCGGGCGCTTCGGGTCTTTCAGGCCGACGCGCGCCGTCTTCACCGCGCGGCTGAGCGCGATGACCGCCTCTTCCTGCCCGATGATCCGCTCGTGCAGGTGCTCGACCATGCTGGCGTATTTCGTGCGCTCGTCCTGGCCGAGCTTGCTGACCGGGATGCCGGTGATCTGCGCGGCGGCGAGCGTCACGTCTTCGGCGTCGAGGACCGAGTCCGCCGTTTCGCGCCGGAAGCCGAGGTGCGCCTGGTCGCTCAGGCTGACGAGCGAGGCCGCACGGTGCAGCAGGTGTTCCGCGCTCAGCGGCAGGGGCGTCCCGCTCATGTAGCGCCGCGCCAGGTTCGCCGCAACCTTCAGCGCTTCCGGTTCGATCTCGATCTCATAGTCCGCTGCCAGATGTGGCGCGATGACTTCGAGGATTTCGCGCGTCTCGTCCACATCCGGCGCCGGGACGTTCAGAAGCTGCGTGTTCTCCGCGATCGCTGGGATCGTCCGCAGCCGGTCGTCCCACAGCGCCTGCGTCGTGCTGCCGATGATGACCGGATCGCCGCCCAGAAACGCCTTCTGGAGCATCGGCGTGGCCTTGGGGAATTCTGCCTTAAGCTGCCCGCCGAAGAAGCGGTGAATGTGCGGAATGAACAGGATCCCGCCGCGCGCGCGATTCAGGCCGCTTTGCAGCGCGCTGACTGCGTCGTCCAGCAGCGCGCGCTCGTCCACCTGCACCAGATTGCGGATCCCCACCGGGCCTTTGTCCTCGGCGATCAGCAGGGCCAGGCTATAGGCCAGCGTACGCTTGCCCACCCCATCCGGGCCAATCAGGATCACGTGGCGGCTGACAGTCTGGGCCAGCATCTGGATCAGCTCGCGCAGCAGGTCTTCGCGGAAATACACCGCGCGAAGCATGCCGGTCCGCGCCGCAGCGACCATGTCGCTGCTCGCGCCGGTATCGGTGCGGCGGATGACGGTCGTGCTGGTGGCCGAGGTCGTCAGCACTTCACGCAGCGCACCTTTGGTGATCCCAAACTGTGTCAGGATGCCCGCCGTGCCAACTTCGCGCTCGGTCATCACGCCCAGCAGATGATCAGTGTCGATCGTCGTCTGGTTAAGCGCCTGCGCCACGCTAAGCGCCTCGTCCAGCGCGATCACCATCGAGCGGCTGAGGTCAACCGCCTTCTTCCCGGTGGAGAGGAATTTCAGATCGCCGCTGAGATCCCGGCGGCTCTGCACTGCCAGCTTGACCTGCCGTTCCAGCCGGTCGAGATCTGCGCCGCGCTTTTCCGCGAAGTATTTGAAGATGCTGGCAGCCGCGGTGTTCTTGGAGCGCAGCAGCGCCAGCAGAGCCGCTTCGGGCGTGAGGAGCGTTTTTCCAAACGCTGTCAGGATATCGACTGCATCATCCAATACCGCCTGCGTGTCCTTGGTCAGCAGGTTCGGATTCAGGTTTCCCATGTGCACATTCCCGGAAGTTGGTGGGCCTGGTGAAATGCTAGACAGTCAGCAGTTAGTCGCCAGCTAAGAGCAGGACGTCAAATCCCCCCTCTATCGCTTATCGCTAAGCGCCAATTGCCTAGACAAAGGTACTTCGAAATAGCCTCGGAGACAATAGCGCGCGCGGGTTTGCCTACAAAAAACGCCTCACGAGCAACTCCCGCGAGGCGAAAAAAACAAGGCGTGTGCCAGACTTACGAAGTTTCAGCCAGACGATAGCCGATCCCGCGCACGTTAACGATGATGTTCGGGTTCTGCCCGGATGACTTCAGCTTGCGGCGCAGGTTGCTGACGTGCGGACGGATGACCTCGCGCGCTTCGTGCTCTTCCAGCCCATAGCCGCGCACCTCGCGCACCAGCTCCGAGCATGGCACCACGCGCCCGCGGTGCGCCGCCAGATACAGCAGCAGGTCAAACTCAGTCGGCGTCAGGTCAATTGGCTCGTCGCCTACCGAGATCTGGTAGCGGCCGGGGTAAATCGTCAGCGGGCCGATGGTCATGGTGGTAACGGGCGTCACGACGGGCGTGCTGCCTGCGGGCGCAGCTTTCCCAGCGGCGGGCGTCTCAGGCCGCTCTAGCTCGACCTGCTCCCCGGTAAGCTGCTCGACGTTGTCGCGGATCGAGCGCAGCAGCGCGCGGCGGTTGCGCAGGTTGCGCGCACGCTCGACTCCCTGGGCGACGCTGTTGCGGATGTCCTGGCTGCTGCTCGGCTTGACGAGGTAGTCGTGCGCGCCCAGGCGCAGGCTCTCGATCGCGGTTTCCAGGCTGGCATAACCCGTCAAGAGGATCACGACGGCGTCTGGCGCTTCTTCTTTAATGCGCCGCAAAAGCTCGACGCCAGTCAGCCCTGGCATACGAATGTCCGTAAGGACCACATCGTAATTTTGATTCTTCATCATCTCGAGCGCTTCTTCGCCCGAGGCGGCGGCTTCGACGTGATAGCCGACGCGCTGTAACGTTTTGGTGATGGAATAGCGAATGGCGCCCTCATCGTCCACCACCAAAACATATGCTTGTTCTTCGTTGACGCTCATCCTGCTGCCCTTAGACTAAGCTGCGGAATGGTTTATCCTGGCTTAACTATATCTGAAGGTTTGCAAAAAATCAAGGTCTCGGTCATCGAGTCAGTTATTCTACAACAAATTCCATATTTCGCCTGTGGACGCAGGCGCACGCGAGCGGACGATGGGCTTCCCTTTATGCTTTTTCATAGAATCTTCATACCGTCTTTGTCCACGATCAGTCAAAGGAAACCAGCATGGCGCTTTCAGCGAAAGAACGCAACAACCTGCTCAGCACACTAAAAGACCGTTTTGAGCAAAACATGAGCCGCCATAAGGGGCTTGATTGGGCTAAGGTCCAGGCGCGGCTGGAAGCGACCCCTGAAAAACTGTTGTCGCTCCATGAAATGGAAAAAACTGGCGGCGAGCCGGATGTGGTCGGTTACGATAAGAAAACGGGCGAATACATTTTTTATGATTGTTCACCAGAAAGCCCGAAAGGCCGTCGAAACACTTGCTACGACCGTGAAGGGCAGGCAGAACGCGACAAGAAAGGCGTGCATCCAGCCGGTAACGCCATCGACATGGCAGCGGCTATGGGCATTGAGATCTTGACGGAAGAAGAATACCGGGCGCTGCAGAAGCTTGGGGATTTCGATACGAAGACGTCAAGCTGGCTCAAGACGCCTGCGGACATCCGAGAGCGCGGCGGCGCGATCTTTGCCGATTTCCGCTACGGTCATGTCTTCATCTATCACAACAGCGCGCCCACGTTCTACAGCGCCAGGGGGTTTCGCGGCTCGCTACGGGTCTGAATCTCCCGCCGCTCGAGCGTCTCACTCTCCGCGCCGCCAGCGCACGCCGATCCAGCGCGAGCGCGCCGTTCCCGGCGTCGCGAACGGCTCCGCCACGCGGCCACGCAGCCCGTCCGCCGACGGCGCGACAAACCACGCGATCGCATCCCCCACCGCCAACAGCGGCACGCGATCGCGCCACGCGGCAGGGACCTTCATGTTAATCAGCGTATCGCTCAACTTTTGCGAGCGGCCGCCCATGCCGCGCGGCTGAAAGCGCTCGCCAGGGCGACGCGTGCGGAGCACCAGCGGAGCATCCGGTGGGACGGCCAGCGCCGCAGCAAGCGGATCGCCGTGCCACGCCGCGAGATCGGCATCCGGCGGCAGCAGCTCGGCCTCGAACGTCCACGCACCGAACGCCTGCCGGACTGGCTCCCCTGCCCGGAACGACAACTCTTCGCCCGGGTCGAGCGCCGGGGCGCTGCCTTCCTCGGCGGGCGCAATCGCTGTTTCCACGCCTGCGATCACCAGCGTCGCATAGCGGACGCGCAGCATTAGCCCGCCAGGGAGCGTTGCTGCCGCGCCGGTCGGTCCCTCATCCGCCACACGGAGCGCCGCGTCTACCTGCTCGAATCCGACATCCCGCAAATCGGGGCGCAGCCACCCGACCGCATGCCGCACAATTGACCGTTTCTCCGATAGCGACAACGCCCCCCACCCCCCGCGATCGAGCACGATTGCATCCCGGTCGATTGCCAGCGCGATTCGCGCCAGCGCAGCATCTCCCGCCGCCTGCACGATCTCGGCGTCCGCCTGAAGCACGCGCGCCGTCCGCGCCAGGACCGCGCGCACGTTCGGGTTGAGCGTTTCGAGCAGGGGCAAAACTTCATGGCGCAGGCGGTTGCGGAAGAATGTCAGCTCGGCGTTGGTCGCGTCGACGCGAGGTTGGAACCCGTGCGCCTCGGCGTAGGCGTCGATCGCGGCGCGCGGCACGTCCAGCAGCGGGCGCACCAGCCACGGCCACCGATCCGGCATGGCAGGCTTGGCGGATGGCTCCAGCGTGATCGGCGCGTCTGGCAGCAGGTGATAATCGCTCAGGCGCAGGCGCGGCAGCATCCCGCGCAGGCCGCTCAACCCGCTGCCGCGAATCAGGTGCATCAGAACGGTCTCGGCCTGGTCGTCGCGGTGATGCCCTACGGCGACCGTCTCCGCCCCGACCTGGCGTGCGGCGTGCAGTAGAAAGGTGTAGCGGACCTGTCGCGCCGCTTCTTCGACGTTCAAGCGACGCGTCGCCGCCAGCGCGGGGACATCCGCCCGCCCGACGATCGCGGGCACGCCCCACGCTTCCGCCGTCTGGCGCGAGAACTCGGCGTCCGCCGCGCCTGCCGCGCCACGCAGCCCGTGATCGAGCGTCGCGGCGATCAGCGTCAGGTCAAGCTCGTCGCGCAGGCGGACGAGCAGATGCAGCAGCGTGAGAGAATCCGCCCCGCCAGACACCCCCACGACGACCGTTGCGCCGGGCGCGATCAGCCCATCGCGCGCAATCGCCGCCGTGACGAGCGGAAGCAGATCGCTCACCGTCTTATCGCTCCGGGCGCGCCAGCCGCCGGAAGTGCCCGCGCTCGATCCCGCGCAGTTCTTCCATCGTGACGAACGCCGCCGGGTCGATCTGGTTTGCCACACGGACCACGTCGTTCACCTGCCGGTGCCGCACAACGACCGTCACCGTGCCGACGGTCCCTGCCGCGCCCTGCCCCAGGCTTTCCGTCGCGCCATATCCTGCCTCGCGCACCGCGACCGCGATGTCGTGCGCGCGCTTCTGCGAAATAATCCTGACCGACACAAACCGCGTCACAAGACGGCCTTCGATCACCAGCCCCACGTAGCCGCCCACGCCATAGCCAACACTATACGCGGTCAGATTCCAGATGTTGTCGAGGCTGCTGACCACCCCACCCAGCGCCACAGCGAAAATCAGCGCTTCAATCGTGCCCGCAATCGATGACCACAACTTCTCCCCGCGCACGATCAGCACGAGGCGCAACGTGGTGATGACGTTTCCAATCACACGCAGGACGAAGATCCCGCCCGCAACAGCCAGCGTTTCGAGATCCATGTCGATCTGGCATGCTCCTTTGCGCGGCCAGAAGCGGCCCGAGAGTATCTCCGCGCGCAGTCCAATCAGCGCGCGAGCGCATTTCACAAAAACATGCTCAGGGCAATCATAGCACAGCGGGCGAAACTATTTGCCGTTCCGCCCGCTGCCTGTCGTGCCGATTAGCCCTGGAACTGGAAGGGCTTTTCGAAACGCATATAGCGCCACTCAGTTGGGGTGCCGGTATCGGGATGAGGGGGAATCGGATCGCCTGCCCGCAACCGGATCACGCGGCTGCGATCTGTGCGCTCGTCACCCGGATCGGGGCGGTCGTTGACAAGCTGATAGGTCCCGTTTTCAGGCGCGGGGTCGCCAGTGCGAAAGACTTTCCCCAAGTGCTCGCTCATGGGTATCACCTCAGGCATCAAACGACAGCGCAAAATGCCTCATTATCGTACCCGAAATTGTACCCTGACTCTCGTTCAGGGGGCATACCTCCCGGCGGCTGGCGCGAGGCCGATCCAGCCGAAACGCGGACGCCCGCTAATCGCTGTCGCTCTCGTGACGGACCGTCGCATCGCCGGGGTCGACCGGCGGCTCGTCGAGCGCGGGCGCGGCGGGCATCTCGGGCAAGGGGCGGCCGCCGTTGGTCTGCTTCTCGACCGGCAGCGCCAGGGTGAACGTGCTCCCCTCGCCGACACGGCTGGCGACGCTCAGATAGCCGCCGTGCGCCTCGGCCACGGCGCGCGCCACGAACAACCCCTGGCCCAGACCGCGCGGGTCGATCACCTTGCCGGACGGCGTGCGCGCCTCGCCGCGATAGAATCGCTCGAAGATGTGCGGCAGGTCGCGCGGGCTGATCCCGACGCCAGTGTCGCTGACCTCAATCAGAAGATATCCCTCGCGTCGCCGCCCGATCGCCACCGCGATCTGGCCGCCCGCCTCAGTATATTTGATGCTGTTGTCAATCAGGTGGCCGAGCGCCCATTGCAGCCGCCGGTCGTCCCCGATGATCGTAAGCTCCCGGTCGTTGACGACCATCACGCCCAACGACAATTCCGCCTTGCGGATGCGCGACTCCAGCCCCTGGATGACGTTGAAGACAAGCTGCGGCAGGTGCACTTCCTGCTCACGCACCGCGAAGCTGCCCGCGCCGATCTCCGAGATGTCCAGCAGCTCGATAATCATCCGGTCCAGCACGGCGGCGTTCCGGCTGATCGCCTCAAGGAACTTGCGGTTCGGCGGGCGATCTTCCGGCATGGCGAGCAGCACTTCGCTCATGCCCTTGATCGCGGCGAGCGGCGTGCGAAGCTCGTGGCTCATTTGCGTCACGAACTGGTCTTTCAGCCGGTCGGACAGGGCGTCCCGCGTCACGTCGCGCAACATCAGCACCGTGCCGAGCCGGTTGCCCTGCGGGTCCGCCACAATCGCAAGCTGCGCGCCGATCACCCGGTCGTTGATCTCGACCCGCTGCGCCTTGCCGAGCGTGATCTCCCCGTCGAGCGTGGTCTGCTGGCGCGCGGCGGCGAACATCTTGCCGAGGTCGCTATCCCAGAAGGCGCGCGTGGAGCCGATCAAATCGCGCGCGGCCTGGTTCATCAGCACCACCGCGCCCTGATTGTCCTGCATGATCACGCCTTCGCTGATCACCGCCAGGACGCCGGTCAGCCGGGCGATGTCGGTCGACTGCGACTCCGCAATCTCTTGCAGGCGGTGAATGGTCGCTTGCGTGGCGCGCTCGGTTTCGGTGGAGCGGCTCTTGCGGCGCAGGCCGCCGTACAACCGCTCGAACAGCCGCCCGGTGTTGGCGCCCAGCGCATCGACCGATTGCAACATGCTGGCAACTGGCCCGGTGCGATCGGATGGGGCGGAGTGCTGGGGATTGGTCATGCGACACCTCGGCCCGCGTTGGGCCTGATTTTCGCGGCTAGCCAGCGGCAGCCTTGCGCTGGTAGATAGAATCGAGCGTCTGCTTCAGTTCGAACAGATCGGGCAGAGGCTTGTAGATGATGTGGTCAACGCCATACTCTTGCAGCATGGCGGTGCGCTCGCTCTCGGTGAGGCTGAACGCGGTCATCAGCACGATCGGGATCTGGCGCAGCGGCTCCAGCGTGCGAATGCGCCGGGCGATCTCGTGCCCCTTGTGGCCGGGCATGCGAATGTCCATCAGCGCCAGCTCTGGCAGGTCGCCGTTGAACGTGCCGGATTCCACTTCGTCCAGCCAGTTCCAGGCTTCGTGGCCGTTCCGAAATTCCATCGGCGTATGTTGCCAGACCTGGAACATTACCTTTACAATGTTTCGAATGTCTTCTTCGTCTTCTACGACTAACCAGGGTTTCATGGTGGCCCTTCCAGTGAATCTTACCGGCGGTCGGGTCATTGGAGTCGGAATGCCTGCCTAATACTTTAATACTATCTTCTTTTTGGCGCGAGTAACATACCCTGTGCACGCGGGCAGGCATGGCGTTCAAGATTTGCGGTTTCAACCCGCCGCGCCTATAGTGTACCATGCTGGCGGAGACCTCGACACGGGGGCGCGCCCGGCGTCAGGAGATTTAGACGTTGCCGACGTGGATGATTGTCGAAGACGAGCCCGATATCTACGAGCTGTTGCTCGCCATGTTCGAGCTATGGGGCATTCAGGGCGTGGCGTTTGTCGACGGCCCGGAAGCGGTCGCCTGGGTAGACGATGTGGATAACGGCCGCGTGCGGGGCGAGCTTCCCGAGGTCGCGCTGCTGGACGTGCGCCTGCCCCAGCTTAGCGGCCCGGAAGTCGCGCAGCGCCTGCGACAGAGCAAGGTGCTCGGGCACATCGGGATCGTTCTGATCACCGCCTATCGCCTGTCACCTGACGACGAAAAAGCGGTTATGGCCGAGGCGCAGGCCGATCTGCTGCTGTTCAAGCCGCTGCCGTCCCTGAACGAGCTACGCGAGATGATCGAAGGGGTGATCGCCCGGCGCAAGCTGGCGCGGATCGCGCCGTCCGTCGCGCAGCGTCCCCAGCCGAGCCCGAGCGAACTGGCGCGCGCGACGCCCTCGCTGACGCTGCTGCCACCATCACAAAAAGAAACGAACAAAGTTCCTGAGCCTGAATTAGAAAGCGGCACCGGCGCGTCTGCCCGACGTGCCGAGCCGCGCAGCGACGAACGCCCTGGCGAGTCGCCGGGCGTCCCACCGAGAGGTGACAATGCAGAACATTAATCCCTCGCGCAACATCGCCCGGCGTGGCCGCTACTACCTGTTCATCGGGGGAGTGGCTTTCTTCGGCGGTGCGATTGCGATCACGCTGGGTGCGCTGTTCTTCTTTTTCCCGCTGTGGGACCATGTCGTGTTCGAGGCGTTGCGGATTCTGCTGATTCTCGCCGGGTTCATCGCGGTGATTGTCGGGATCGTCTTCATCGTCCGCGCGCTGACGCTGCAAAAGGACAATCCGCTGGCGTACGCCGTGGGCGAGGCGCTGAGCCAGTTTCTCGACAACCGCTATACCTACCTGCGCAACGTCAGCAAGCGCGGCGTGGGCTATATCGACGCGGTGCTGATCGGGCCGCCCGGCGCGCTGGTGTTGCGGATTGTGGACTATCGCGGCACGTGGATTAACGAGCGCGGCGAATGGCGCGTGATTAATGCTAAGGGCCAGCTTCGCCCAGCCGGGACCAACCCCACCCGCGAGGCGGTGAAAGACGTGATGGCCCTGCGCAAGTTCTTCGCCAAGCGCGGGCTGAGCCAGGTTCCCGTCTATGCGCTGATCGTCTTCACGTCAGAGCATGTCAAGCTCTCCGCCGACGGACCGGTCGTGCCGATCTGCGAAATCCCGACGCTGTTCCCGATTCTGCGCCGTGACTATCTGGCCGAGGAGCGCATCGCTCCCCCAACCGTCCGCGCGGCAGTTGACGCAGTCATCGACGGCTGACGCCGCGATCCGAAAGAGCGCGCATGACGAAGCGCAAATCCCGGCCAGAATACGACAACGACCCCGAAGATTACGGCGCTGGCGGCCGGTACGCGGCGGACGATGACGCGTACAACGCCTACGATGCGGACGACACCGCTCCGTACGATGCGGTCGACGGCTCCGATTATTATTACGCCGATGCGGACGAGTATGAGGACGCCCCGTACGGCGAGCGCTATGAGATCGCGCCGGACGATGCCGATTTCGAC